>JBFLXS010000003.1 GCA_040755795.1 bacterium
TAATAGTCAGTGTAGTACCAAATCCAATATGTATACTTTCCTTTGCTCCATAGCCATTGCCTTTTATCGTTACACAACTACCAACTGTGCCTTCTGTTGGTGAAATCAATATTATCTCTGGCAATATCATAAATATCCCATAAGCCTGCTCACTCCCGGATGCCTTAATCGTCGTCTGGCCATAGACTTGCGTATCTACGGTAAATGTCGTTGCCCAGCTCCCTTTGCTATAGCTTGAAGTCGTCTGAATCATTGCTCTTGTCCCAAAATCAAGCCTGATAACCTTGTTCGCTCCAAATCCATTCCCCGATACCGTGACCACACTCCCAACCGTGCCCTGACCAGGCGTAATAACAATGATATTGGGTAAAATCTTTATCTTATCTCCACTCTGGATACCCAGCACATCGTCATAACCTACAACCGTTGTCGTGCCGTAAGGCTGTGTATCTACTGTCCATGTCGTGCTAAAACTACCTCCCGCATAGCTTGAGGTAATTTGAATTGTTGGTGTTATCCCAAATTCTACCCGAATCAAACTATTTGCCCCATAACCATTGCCACAAATACGGATGATTGTCCCAACCGTGCCCTCTGCAGGACTAACCAAAATAATATGTGGTAATATCTTAAATAGCCCTTTTGCCTCTTCGCTTCCGTGTGCCTTGATGGTTGTCTGACCATAGGCTTGCGTATCCACCGTCCATGTCGTGCTAAAACTCCCTGCCTCACAACTCCAGCCCGTCTGGATGCTTGATGTTGTGCCAAAATCTATGGCGATAACTTTATTCCCACCAAATCCATTGCCCGCTACGGTAACCATGCTTCCAACCGTGCCTTCTGACGGCGATATAAAGATGAGTTTTGGTAAAATAAAGATACTTGCTCCTGCAAAAATATTAATATCATCCTCAAACGCAGTCACAGTCGTCGTCCCATAAGTCTGCGTATCCACAGTAAAGGTTGTTGTCCAGCTCCCTTCAGCCATCGTCGTTACAAACCCGATACTTGTCGTCCTCCCAAAAACAATTCGGATAGATGTCGTTGCCCCAAATCCATTGCCGCTAATGGTGATGACTGCCCCAACCGTGCCTGCCCGCGGCGTAACCTTAATAATATTCGGTAAGATACTAAATATCCCGGATGCCTCTTCACTGCCATATGCCTTGATGGTTGTCTGACCATAGGGTTGTGTATCCACTGTAAATATTGTTGTCCAGCTACCGGCTACATCGCTTGAGGTCTGTTGAATATCCACCCTCTTCCCAAAATCAACCCTGATTGTCTTACGCCCTCCAAATCCATTACCCCTTACCATCACAAAACTCCCAACTGTGCCGTTAGTGGGGGTGATGAAAATTATGCTTGGTAAAACTCTGAATAAATCTATTGCTTTTAGATTAGAAGTTAGTCCTATGGCTTTAACCGTGTAGGTACCATAAGGTTGGGTATCAATGGTGAAGGTTGTGGTGAAGGTGCCAGATGCATTTGTTGTTACAACGGCAATACTTGAAGTATTTCCCAAACTAATCAGTATCCCTTCAGTCGCACTAAATTCACTACCAAGGACTGTAATTATACTTCCCACGGTTCCGGCAGTTGGGGTAATGGAAATCTTACCCGCAAAAACAGTTGTTGTTCCCCGAGTAACATTATCACTTAAATCCTTTTCAATGTAGCATTCACCCGTAATGGTTGCGGAATTAACTATTTTTACAGAATTAAAAGTTGTTACCGTTGCATACAAATAAAATGTCCTTGAGACCTGTCCGGATAATGTCCCGACAAACCAGGTAATTTCATTTCCTGATATATTTGTTTGTAATCCACTATCATCACTACTATAACTTGTTCCTTCTGGTAATTCATCAATGATTTCAACATTTCGGACACCTACTTTATCGTAATTACCATACCAGATATCATAGGTAACTCTTTCACCAGCAATAACATTCGCCGGTGCGTATTTTTTTACCCAGAGATTAGTTTGCGTGCCTGAAATATGTGTAGAACAGGTGGAGATGTTATTAGCCCAGTCTTTATCAGGATAACACAGACTGGTGATACTGGCGATATTGATAATAGTCGTTGAGCCAAGTGCAGTAACGGTTCCATACAAGGTAAATGAACCTGTCTCTTCTGGTGATAATGTGGCTATTGACCAGATAATCTCATTGCCTGAAATATTTTTTGAGAAAGGACTATTATCATAACTGTAACTTACGCCATTAGGTAATAAATCGGTAATACTGACACTGCCAACGGTAAAACTACCGTTATTCCCATAGGTTATTTTATAAGCAATTGCCTCAGCCGTCGTCACACTACCCAGAACTTCCTTCATTATCCACAAATCAGTCAAAGTGCCTTTAACATGGGTTGAGCAGATTGCGAGATTATCACTGTTATCATTTTCAACATAACAGGTGCCGGTGATAGTAGCAATATTAATAATAGTGTTAGACCCAAGTGCCGTCACCGTGCCATATAAAGTAAATGTGGCAGATACACCCGGGGACAATGTGCCCACAAACCAGGTAATAAAATTACTTCCGCAAGTCCCTATTAACAAACCACTTGTATCAGTTCCATAACTTACTCCATCGGGTAAAATGTCAGTAATTGTTACACTTCCAACGGTATAAGTTCCCTTATTGCCATATTTTATCTGATATTCAATTACATCCTGGGTCGTAATACTTCCTGGCCCTATTTTTTCTATCCATAAATTACCTGGGGGTGAGGTTACATGAATTGAGGCTGTAGCAAAATTATCACTTTTATCTTGCTCAATATAACAGACACCTGTAATACTGGCAATATTGATAAGGGTCATAGAACCAAGGGCTGTAACAGTGCCATATAATTGAAAATCATAACTACCTCCCTCTGGAGATAATGTTCCTACAAACCAGGTAATTTTATTGCCGGAAATAGTTACTGGCAAGCCGCTATTATCAGAACGATAGATTATGCCATCAGGTAATAAATCTGTAATCGTTACACTGCCGACAGTATAATTACCCTTGTTTTTATAGTAAATATCATATTTGATGACTTGCTTTGGAAGAATTTCACTGACACTACTATACTTGCTTATCCAGAGATTACCTGGGGGAGCACCAATATGTGTCGTGCAGGTAGCCATATTATTACTGAAATTGCTTTCTGGATAACAGGCACTGGTGATACTGGCAATGTTAATTATGGTAATTGAGCCCAGAGCAGTTACAGAACCATACAAAGTAATTGTCCCTGCTTCCATTGCAGACAATGTCCCTATTAACCATTTAATTTTATTCCCTGAAATACTCTTTGTAAAGGCACAATCATCATCACAATAAATTAGACCATCAGGTAATAAATCAGTGATACTGACACTGCCGACTTTATAATTCTCATTATTACCATAAGTAATCGTATAGGTAATTCTCTCTTCAGGCATAATGTTATCTGTGCCTATTTTTTTTATCCACAGGTCAGCCGCTATGCCCTGAATATGGGTAGAGCAGGTAGCCACATTATCACTTTCATCTTGCTCAAAATAACATGTCCCCGTAATACTGGCAATATTAACAATTGTGTTAGAACCGAGCGTCGAAACAGTTCCATATAAAGTAAATGTGCCTGATACCCCAGCAGATAATGTGCCGATAAACCAGGTAATTTTATTATCCGAAATAGTACCCGATAGACTACTGGTATCAGAGCTATAACTTACACCATCAGGTAAAATGTCAGTAATCGTCACACTACCTACGGTATAACTTCCTTTATTACCATAGGTTATTTGATATTCAATGAGATTGCCCGTAGGGATATTTTCTGTTCCTGTCTTTTTTATCCATAAGTTACTGACTGGTGAGGTGATATGTGTTGAGCAGGAGGCATAATTATCGTTCCAATCTTGCTCATCATAACAAAGTAAATTAGTCGTAATACTGGCGAGATTTAGAAAGGTTCTTGAGCCCATTGCGGTTATTGTCAGTGTACCATATAAAATAATTTTGTTTATTCCAGTAGATAATGTCCCTATCTCCCAGGTGATTTTTTTACCTGATACCGTTGGCGAGACACCACTGGTATCAGTACTACCACTATAATCTACTTCATTTGGTAACAGGTCGGTAATATTAGCATTATATATGGTAGTAGCATCAGGATTCTCATAGTAAATATGATATGTAATTCTCTCTCCGATAGCGGCATCGCCGGCAGGATATTTGTATTTGTTTATCTTCAGGTTAATATTAGTTCTTTGAGTGGTTGGGGTAGGACTGCCTCCTTGAAAATCTACACTACAATCGTTTGTATCCTGATAAGGTGGCTGGCGATGTAAAGAGTTGCCTTCAGTTACCCCTGAATGTGCCGTGACCCCAGGATAAGAACCGCCTCCATAAACAACCACATCTATCACGGTTTTAAAATTATCCGACAATATAACTTCATCACCCCCATTAGATAATTCAATTGTGTAGCCTGTTATTTTTGTTACATCCGGGATATTGGAGTCGGTATTATTCAATTCAAAATCTGGATTTTTACCAAAAGCGGCGCAGGATGCTGTTCCTCTTTGTGCCACAGTAATCGTTCCATAGGGAAGAAGAACACTATTGGCAGGAAATGTATGAGTTCCTTCTATGTCTGAGAGGTAGTATCCTGAAAGGTCAATTAAATATGGTGTGTTATTCCTTATCTCGATGAATTCCTGCAGTTCATTTACAGGGTCGTAATAAACTTCCGTAATCAACAATTGGGGTATAACTCTAAATCCATCGGTCAATGTTCCGGTTTGACCATCAGGGTTAGTAACGAAGACGGTCCAACTACCAATTTGAACATTTTTTAAATCAACGACGGCGGTAATTGTTCCCGATTCAATAAATGTAGATGTGCCAATAATAGAAGTGCTTGCTCGAGTAAGGGTAACCGTGGCTCCAGATTGAAAGTTAGAACCTCTAATGGTTACACTTATCGTGCCACTATTTATGCCGATGTTTGGATTAATACTGGTAATAGTTGGTTGGGCGATAACTTCTTTACTAAGAAAGATAGAAAATATAATGCCAAAAGTTATCCCCACAGTTTTTAATTTCAACTTCTCGCTCTCCTTATATTTGGTAAATGGTAACTGGTGAATGGTAATTAAATACCGTTCGGCTGAACTCACGACGAAGATATTTAACCAATTACCAATTATATTTGGTAAATGGTAACTGGTGAATGGTAATTATACTTTAGAGAGGTATATTTTGTGATTTCCTGTTACTATCAACTCAGGTTATCGGTTATCAGGTTATCGGTAAAGAGCAAGCAGTAGCCTGCTATCTCAAATTACCGATTACTGATTACTTTAAATAATCACAATTATACCCCACTGGAGTATAGTTACCACTTACCAGTTGAAGCCCTCTTTATTTATGCCACATTTGGCTCCGCATTGCGAACAAATATTGGTTGAGTAGATTTAATTGTCTGTTGTCTTAAAACAGGTGAAGTATCATTTAATATCGTTACATCTACGGATTTTTCAAGGATATTCGCCAGGTCAACCATCAATTTAAATCGCAAGAGACTCTTTTTAAAATTGCTCAAACCATCTTGCAAGACCACACCTAAACCAATCTGCCCATTTATTGGTTGGTCTTTAGGGTTAAATAAATAAGTAAATAATATATATTTCTGATTAAGTAAATAGTCATATAATTCCTTACCCATAATAGGCTCCTTTTGTTTGGTAAATGGTAACTGGTGAATGGTAATTACTTGCCCATTACCAATTATTACACCCTGAACACTTACGCATCTTCGAATAAAAAAAGGGAGGATTTATAATAAAACCCTCCCTTTTTTATTCTCAAATAATGAATTTGAATTGTAATTAATAATATATCATAAACTCGGTAAATTTGTCAAGAAAAAAATTTAAATTTTTTTATTAATAACTAAAAGTCATTTGCAACGCTCTCTTGTAGAGAGAGCGTTGCATAGAACTTAAGGTTATATTTACGGTCCCTGGCATTGTGTTACCTCATTTCTTGCCATCTTTTTGTATTTCTTGACATTTTGGAGTCCCAAAAGACAACCCAGAGGGGCATTAACCAGTCGATAATTGGTTATTTGGATGCATTGTTCCCCTCCTAAATTTAAAATTTACTTCTGTTATCTTAATCGACTTAATCAATCATAAACTTTAACCACTTTAGAAGGGACAACTATATAACACCTCCTCATCTTGATGTCAACTAATCAGATTATCTCTTTTTTATAGCTTTGGCATCTTTTATCACCCAAAACTCTCCCCAACCCACACCATAACTAAAAACCATTTGCAACGCTCTCTTTTACTTGACAAATCCTTTTCATAGGTGAACGGTTACAAATAATGGATTAAAATTTTATAGTAGTTGAGAGTTGATGTTTGGTCTCAAATCTTCCACTTGAAATAGCATAATCTATTTCTCCTCTACCAACCCTAATCCCTACTCCGAGTGACCATTTACGGGCATAATTTAGTTTTTTTAAATCTAACTCTTTATATCGATTTTCTAAGTACCAGTTATTAATTCCACCTCTTATAGTCAATAAATCCTCAATGAGTTGAAATTCTGTTCCTAATGAAGCAATCAATGGTCTTTCTTCTCCTTGCTTCAATGCAAGCGAGCAAGTCCATTTTCTATCCTTTAGCAGGTCAAATGCTAATCCTAATTCTGATGATATTGATCCTTCATCATTAGGTCCAGAATCCCACTTTTTCTTAAAGTTGTTTTTGATACAACCTCCTATTCTTACATTCCGTAACCCTAAGATTGTTTTATATTTTCTGTCAAACATAGAAGAAACATTAGCTAATGCTCCTAAGTCTATACCAAATCCTTTCCCAGAATGTCCGTCAAATTTATGGGTAATGTACTTAAAACTTATCCCTACTAAAAAGAATTCTTCAATAATTTCATTTCCATAGGAAAAAATAAAAGCTCTCTCCTCATCATCAAATGCTCCAATTTTTATTATCTCATTATAGGCATCTATACCTGTTTTTGGTATATCATCAACACCAAAGTTAATAAGACTAATTCCAATTCCATCAGAATTTTTAAAGAATTTAAGAGGAAGCAATTTATTAAGATTAATTGGGGAAGCACTACTCATATAAGAGTACTTTGTTTCAATCTCATTATTGCCCCCAAAATCTGACATAAGAATTACCTCTCTTGATTTTATCATTGCTAATCCCGCTGGATTCCAATAAGAGGCTGAGCTATCATCAGCGATTGCCACAAAAGCACCTCCCAGACCTAAAGCTCTTGCTCCTGGGCCTAAATTTAGGAAGGCATAAGTGTCTCCTCCAGCTTTACGTGCTGAGGCATTAATAGGATATTGAAGTAATACAAAGCATATTAAAATGATAATCCCTACTTGATTTTTTAATATAGACATACTAATTTCCTCCTTTTGTTTGTTCTTCTATCTTTCATTAAAGACAGCCATTTTAGAATATTTTTTATGTTCTGCTCCAGAATCTCTTTCAATCACTACTATCTCGCAGAAATAGATACCATTCGGTAGTTTTTCATTCAAAGCAGATAAACCAACCCATTTTTCTTTCTGTATTCCAGCATCTCTATCCCCAATTTCAATTGAAGTTACTAATTGCCATGAGATATCATAAATATTAATAGTTACTCTCCCTGGTTCACCAAGGACATATCGAATATAAGTTCCTTCGCCTGAGGTAAATGGATTAGGATAATTAATAAGTTGAGAGACAATTTCTGGTTGACCAACTATAAATTTAGTTGTGGCAGTTGCAGACCAATTATCTCTCTTGTCTGCTACAATCATACTCAGAGTATATTCTCCTTGAGAGAGGGGAGTTTTTAAAATTACTGTCAGGTTATTTCCTTCAAATTTATCCTGTGATTTTTGCTCATCAAACTCTAATTTTTTAATATCAATAACTCTATTCCCATTGAGAAAAATCGTAATAGAGTCTGGATTTATTCCAGAGTTATATGCAGCTCCAACATCTCTCAGCCAGGCAGAAATTACAGGAAGATTATTAACAACTTCGCCATTTTTGGGTAGAAGATTTTCAATTGTAGGTAGAACTTTATCTTCAAATTCTATATCTTTTTCGTTCCCTTCTTCTAATGATACCGCATCATTTCCTGATAGGTCAATTATATGTCCTGGCATTATATTCTTAGATATATCTATTCCTGATGGGTTTCCTGTGCCTATAAATCCTTTTTGATATATCCCTTCTATTGTTAAGAATGTTTGTGTTCCTAATATTATTTTTATCTCAGATTTGGCAGTTTGTGTTATAGTCGCTTCCATACCAAATGTATCTCCATGCACAGGTAAGTAAAAGTCTTCTGGCACTGCTCCATTTATTGTTATATCCTCTGTAAATATTATAAGTAATTCATCTCCACTACTTACTCCAGGGGCGGTGTTTGGTTTATCTACATAAATTGCCCGGGAAATTTTAGGTGAATCTTTATCTATAATATCCTGGTCTGAAATTTGTTCAGTAGTGGTGGTTGCCATATTCCCTGCTATATCATTTATTGAGGATGTTTCTTTAACATTTATACCAGAAGGTGAACCTGGTGTAGTTACCCCAACATATTTTCCAGGAACCTTCAACTTTGGTTCATTCCCTAATATGATTGTTACAGTATATGTACCTGTGGATATTTCATTCTTAGTTGTCATAGCACCTGTCCCAAATGTATCTCCTTGAACATTTAATTTAAAATCATTAATTGATAGACTTTCTGACTTTATAAGCTCATTAAAGGTTATCTCTATTTCATCACCTGCATTTAGTCCTATAGAACCTTTATCTTTATAGATTGCTTGTCTTATGTATGGTGGTTTTGTATCAATATTTAAGGTATCCGGAGAAGAAGTCCCCCAATTCTCAGCTTCATCCTTTGCCCTGACTGTAATAGTATGGGGTCCATCAAGTAATGCAGTAGTAGTAAATGTAAATGATACACTTACACCTTCAGTAATGGCTATCCCAGTCCATGTTTCTGTACCAACTCTATACCAAATCTCTTTAATCTTTGTAGTTGCCTCAGTAGCAATACCAGTATAAGTAGGGGTATTATCATTAGTGGGGTCTGGAGTATAAGGATTCAGGACTACAATAGGAGGATTTGTATCAACAACTAATGTATCAGGAGTAGAAGTGCCCCAATTTCCTGCTTCATCCTTTGCCCTGACTGTAATGGTATGTGTTCCATCAAATAATGCAGTAGTAGTAAATGTAAATAGTACACTTACACCTTCAGTAATGGCTATTCCAGTCCATGTTTCTGTACCAACTCTATACCAAATCTCTTTAATCTTTGTAGTTGCCTCAGTAGCAATACCAGTATAAGTAGGGGTATTATCATTAGTGGGGTCTGGAGTATAAGGATTCAGGACTACAATAGGAGGATTTGTATCAACAACTAATGTATCAGGAGTAGAAGTGCCCCAATTTCCTGCCTCATCCTTTGTCCTGACTGTAATGGTATGTGGTCCATCAAGTAATGCAGTAGTAGTAAATGTAAATGATACAATTAGTCCTGGTGTAAATGTAGCATTAGTCCAGTCTCCATCATCAATTTTATATTCTATATCTACAATTTTTGTTTTATCCGTAGCATTACCAGTATAAGTAGGTGTATTATCATTACTTGGGTCAGGGGTATAAGGAGCCAAGACTACATTAGGCGGAGTTGTATCAACAACCAATATATCCGGAGTAGAAGTCCTCCAATTCCCAGCCTCATCCTTTGCCTTTACTGTAATAGTATGGGGTGCATCAAGTAATGGATATGTAGTAAATGTAAAGTATATAGTTAATCCTGGGGTGATTGATACAATAGATGGGTCTCCATTATCAACACTATACCAAATTTCAACAATCTTTGTGAGTGTATCAGTAGCAGAGCCCGTATAAGTAGGTGTATTATCATTAGTTGGGTCAGGTGTATAAGGAGCCAAGACTACATTAGGCGGAGTTGTATCAATAACCAATATATCCGGAGTAGAAGTCCCCCAATTCCCAGATTCATCCTTTGCCCTGACTGTAATGGTATGTGGTCCATCAAGTAATGCAGTAGTAGTAAATGTAAATGATACAATTAGTCCCGGTGTAAATGTAGCATTAGTCCAGTCTCCATCATCAACTTTATATTCTATATCTACAATTTTTGTTTTATCCGTAACATTACCAGTATAAGTAGGTGTATTATCATTAGTTGGGTCAGGTGTATAAGGAGCCAAGACTACATTAGACGGAGTTGTATCAACAACCAATGTATCCGGAGTAGAAGTACCCCCATTCCCAGCCTCATCCCTTGCCTTTACAGTAATAGTATGTGGTCCATCAATTAGTGCATTTGTAGTAAATGTAAAGTATACAGTTAGTCCTGGGATGATTGTTCCAATAACCCAGTCTCCACTATCAATCCTATACTGAATTTCCATAATCTTTGTAGTTGCATCAGTAGCAGAACCAGTATAAGTAGGTGTATTATCATTAGTTGGGTCAGGTGTATAAGGAGCCAAGACTACATTAGGCGGAGTTGTATCAACAACCAATGTATCCGGAGTAGAAGTCCCCCAATTTCCTGCTTCATCCTTTGCCCTGACTGTAATGGTATGATGTCCATCAGATAATGGCCCTGTTGTAAATGTAAAGGGGACACTTAGGGCCTCAGAGAATAGATTTACAGGTTTCCATGTTCCTCCATCAACTTGATATTCAATAACCTTAATCTTTGTCATTGTATCAGTAGCAGTACCCGTATAAGTAGGTGTATTATCATTTGTTGGATTCGGGGTATAGGGATTTAATATTATATTAGAAGGAGTTGTATCTACAACTAAGATATCTGAAACAAAAGAACTCCAATTTTCAGCTTCATCCTGTGCCCTGACTGTAATGGTATGAGGTCTATCAGATAATGGCCCTATGGTAAATGTAAATGTTACCATTGAGGCTTGACTAAATGGGTCTACATCGACCCAGTTACCATCATCAACTTTATATTTAATATCTACAATCTTTGTAGTTGTATCAGTAGCAGAACCTCTATAAGTAGGTGTATTATCATTTGTTGGGTCTGGGGCATAAGGATTTAATATAACAGTTGGTGAGGTAACATCAACTACTAATATATCAGAGGTAGAAGTTCCCCAATTATTTAGTTCATTCTTTGCTCTTACTGTAATGGTATGAGGTCCATCAGATAATATTGGTGTAAATTTAAATACTACCGTTGAAGTTGTGATAAATGGGTCTACATCGGTCCAGTCTCCACTATCAACTTTATATTCAATATCTACAATCTTTGTCATTGTATCAGTAGCAGTACCCGTATAAGGAGGTGTATTATCATTAGTTGGGTCTGGAGTATAAGGATTCAGTATTACAATAGGAGGACTTGTATCAACAACCAATGTATCCGGAGTAGAAGTTCCCCAATTTCCTGCTTCATCCTGTGCCCTGACTGTAATGGTATGAGGGCCATCAGATAATGTCCCTGTTGTAAATGTAAATGTTACCGTTGATGCTTGACTAAATGGGTCTACATCGACCCAGTTACCATTATCAACTTTATATTCAATATCTACAATCTTTGTCATTGTATCAGTAGCAGTACCAGTATAAGTAGGTGTATTATCATTTGTTGGGTCTGGGGTGTAAGAACTTAATAAGACATTCGGGATGCTGATATCAACAAATAGAGTATCAGAGGTTGCTGAACCCATGTTACCACCCGAGTAATCCTGTGCTCTGAATGAAATAGTATGGGGACCATTAGATAATGGCCCTATTGTGAATGTAAAGGGAACAGTTCGTGTGCCATAGTTTGTGCCTACAAAATCCCACCCTCCGTCGTCAACTTTATATTCGATCACCATAATATCAGTTGCGTCAGTAGCAGTACCAGTATAGGTAGGTGTATTATCATTAGTTGGGTCTGGGGTATAAGGATTTAGTATTACAATGGGAGGAGTCGTATCAACCAGTAATGTATCCGAAGTAGAAGTTCCCCAATTTCCTGCTTCGTCCTTTGCCCTGACTGTAATGGTATGAGGTCCATCAGATAATGTCCCTGTTGTAAATGTAAATGTTACCGTTGATGCTTGACTAAATGGGTCTACATCGACCCAGTTACCATCATCAACTTTATATTCAATATCTACCATCTTTGTCATTGTATCAGTAGCAGTACCAGTATAGGTAGGTGTATTATCCTTTGTTGGGTCTGGGGTATATGGGGTCAGTAATATAATTGGTAAACTACTATCTATGGTAAATGTTCCGTCACTTACATCAGAATATGTCTCTGGAGTAGGTGTAGCACTATCGGTTCCAAGAACCTGGATTTTAACATTTTTTGAATTAATATTTGGAAGTGTCCAATTGTAGGTATAAGTTCCATCTTCTGTTTGTGTTGTAGTGCCAATAAAGTAGGGATATGTTATCCCGGCATCAGTAGAATATGAAGCTTCAAGTGTATAAGGAGGACTGCCTCCTGTTACTACTAACTTTATATCCCTGGGGCTTCCACCGGCCCATTCCTCTCCACCATTTGGAGAGATAATTCTAAACTCTGCCTCAGCTACCCTCATAGTTAAACTCATCATTATTCCTATCAAACTACTTAAAATTATTAATTTTTTCAACATAGACATATTCTCCTTTACTTACTATAAATTTATCTTATTATCAAAGTGAGCAAAATCATACTGCCTAGACCAACGATAGCAAGTGGTTTATCTCCTTCTCCTGGGACAGGCCAGTCGCCAATACGAATAATCTTAACCTTATATTTACCCTCTCCCTTATAAAGCGGTAGATTATGAATAATCACCTTCTCAATAGAAGAGCCTGTAGCAAGTTTAACAGTGTTTTTTGTTGTTTTATTCGTAAGATTTCCATATTTTTGATTCCATTCGTATACATTCTCTTTTAGAATAACACTTCCCTTCTCACCTTTTATGTGTAATTCAGGACATAAGTTATCTTTTAGGTCTCTTTCTTTGTTTTCTATTACTATTCCCAGAGGAAATTTATCCGGCTCAATAATTTTCACATTGGATAGGTTAATTATATAAGTATATTTACCACTGGGTAATTCGATATCTTTAGGTAGTTCCATCTTTTTCTCTTTAAGGTCAGTAATCGGATAATAAATTCCTTCATTTTTAAACTCTATTTTTCCCTTAGCGGGGATGATATAAAAATCTTTATCACAACATGCAGGATATTCACTTTGTTTAAAAATCTTTATCTCTATCTTTGGCTCAAACCGTTTTATTATAGGTTCTTCCATTTCAAAATCAAAGATACTTGAGCCAGGTAAAGGTTCTATACCTTTTTTCTTAAGATTGTCTATTTCCTCTTTCACCTGGTTATAGATTTCTTCTTTTAATTCATCTTTTACTTCTTTATAAACTTCTTCAAATTCTTTTGTTGCTCTTTCTTTCTCTTGATTTTTTATATAAAATTCGACTAATTTAAATCTGTTTAACATCTCCTCATTATACAACTCGGCCAGGTTTTTCTGAACAGTCTTTTTTTCTATAATGCTTTTTAGTTCAAACTCTCTTATTCGTATTAATCTATCTATTATATTCTCTGGAACCAAATTTTCTGCCCCTTTAATTTTCAACCTATTCCTTTTAGCATCAAGAGATAGTTTGGCTATGCCAAAAAAGAGATTTTCAAACTCTAGTGGTTCTATAAATTCTTTCTTAAATTCACTCTCAGGGATTTTCTTGAAAGATGAGATTGCCTCTTCATATAATCCCATCTCTAAACAAGTAAGTGACTTAAAGATATATGCATCTATAAATTGTTTCTCAGAATCAATTACTTTCTCAAAAGATTCTTTTGCTAATTGAAGGTTAATTACATCCTGTTTAATAACCTCGTTAATAAATGAGAATTCCTCGGTTTTATATTTTTCCTTTAATCCATCAAAGAAGTTTGATAGAGATACTTCTTCTTGAGGAAATAGTTCTCTTAACTTATCCAAAGTTATCTCTTTTTCTTCAAATATCTTATTAAGTTTTTCTTTCATCTCACCGAGGCTATTTTTAGTTCTTCTAAAATTTAATACGCCTTCTGTAAAGTAATTTTCAACTTCCTTTGGTAAATTTTGACAAAAACTAATTTCAGCAAACAAGCAGTGATAGAGAAACAAGGATAAAACAATTCTACTCCAAATTCTTTTCATTTTCTTCACACTCCCTTTTCTTAGAATGATAAACGACCACTTCGCAGGATGAAAGAGAATTCATCCCTTATTCTTCATTTCGCGTCATTCGTCTTCTCATCGCTCATCTTTTATTATCTATTCCAATAGTGGCATGCTACACTATGGTTTTCACTAATTGATTCAAGAAGTGGTGTTTCTTCTCGACATCTTTTTTTTGATGATTTACACCTATCGTGAAATAGACAGCTGTCATAATTCTTTCTTTTCATCTCTGGTTCTTTATCACCTATGTTAGTTGGTTGATAGTTAGAGGCAGAAAATAACTCCTTTGTATAAGGATGTCTTGCCTCTTCAGAGATGACTTTTTTAACATCACCTATTTCAACAATCCTTCCTAAATACATAACCGCTACTTTAGAACATAAAGTTTTGACTACTCCTATATCATGAGATATAAGTAAGAGAGAAAGACCTTCCTGGAGTTTATTTTTCAAAAGTTCTATAATATGATTTCTCACTGGTGCATCCAGGCCTGAAAATGGTTCATCACATATAACTAAATCTGGTTCTACGGACAATGCTCGAATTAATCCAATTCTCCGTTTTTCTCCCCCACTTAATTCATGGGGATATGCATGAATATATTCAGGATTCAAAAGTACATTTACTAAATATGTCCTTATTAAGTCATTTATTTCTTTTTTACTTATACCTTTTCCCTTACTTTTAAGCATTATAGCCTCTTTTATATTTTTACCTATAGACATGTGTGGATTCAAAGAAGCCTCTGGATGTTGAAAAACCATCTGAACTCTTCTTCGATATTCATAAATTTGTTTCTTAGAGAATTCATAAACACATATTTCTGAATTACCAAATTTCACCTTTCCTTTATCTATATAAGGGAATAATCGAAGGATAATCCTGGCTAATGTAGTCTTACCACAACCACTTTCACCTATTACTCCCACACATTCTCCCTTATTGATGTCTAAAGAAACATTATTTACTGCCCAGATAATTTTTTGTGTTTTTGGTGTAAGTTTTGAGATAAATTTCTTAATTAAGGTCTCTGACCACGAAAATTTCTTCGCTACATTCTCAATCTTTAACATTAACCTCTCTCCTTTTTTTAACTGTAATTAAAACATCTAACCTCATGTTCTAATTCAGTATCAATTGAATATAATTCTGGTTTTCCCGTCAGACATAACCCGTTTTTAACACTACATTTATTATAAAATTTACATCCTTTCGTAACCTGGTCTAAAATTGGTTGTTTAGTAAAATATTCTTTTTTTGAACTTTTATGAGCTTCAATAAGCATTTTTGTATAAGGATGTTTATCTATTTTATCTGTTAATATCTCCTTTTTTCCTTTTTCTACTATTTCACCTGCATATATGACTATAACTCTATCAGCTAATTTTTCTACCGCCTTAAGGTCATGAGAGATGAAAAAGAGTGCCCTCTTATTACCATTTTCATTTAAAAACTCTTTAAGTAATTCTATAATCTTAATCATTAAAGGGGGGTCAATTCCCGTAGTTGGCTCATCAGCAATAAGAATAGTAGGATTTGCCGCTATTGCCATAGAAATAATTGCTCGTTGACACATCCCACCACTCAGGTGATGAGGGTATTCTTCTGCCTTTCCGTAGAGATGTAGTTTTTTAAAAATCTCATCTGTTTTTTTATGTCTTTGGTGTCTTTCATCATTTATAAGATAAACTTCTTCAACCTGTGTTCTTATTTTTTGGAAAGGATTAAGTGCACTTCTTGCCCCTTGCATAATCAGAGAAATTTCTCTTCCTCTAATTTGTCTCATTTTCTCCTCATATCCAGATTTCTTTATCCATTTACCAAAATCCCTATATCTATTTAATCCATCAAGCAGATTTTCTCCCTTAAACCATATTTCACCGTTTATAATCCCTTGTAAATGATGAATTAGCCCCATGATAGAATAAGCAATTTGTGTCTTTCCACTCCCAGACTCGCCAAACAAAGCTACTACCTCTCCTTGCCTGATATCAAAAGTTACATTATCAACCACTGGTAAAGAAGATTTTTTATAATAAGTTGTGAGATTTTTAATCTCAAGTAAAGGCATTTCCATTTATCCATTCCTTACCTTTTTACTATTCCAATCCAACATGTTGATGAAGTTTAATCCTTCTGTTAATACTATCTGCCAATCCATAAAAGACAAGGATATTAGTAACCACCATTATTACAGGGAAGAAAGTGAACCACCAAGCTTCAAACTTATCCCTGGCATCGACTAAAATAGCACCAAAATAATTTTTTCCAAAAGGGTAGTAGCCCCAAGGACTAGTAGAGGCTAAATAATTCACGCCTATTTCTATCATAATCACTTCAGCCATCTGCAAGGAGGCTTGAATAATAAAGATAGGAAGGCAATTGTAGAATAATATATGTCGAAACACTATATCAAACTTTCCTAATCCTAAAGCTTCATTTGCTTCAATAAAGTAGTTTTTCTGTAAAGATTCAATCTTTAACTTCACAAGCCTACCTAATTTAGCCGAATTAAGGACTCCTAAAACAATTACAATATCACGAAATTGTGGTGGATCCAAAAAAGTTATTATCAGGAGAATAGTAATATACTTAGGAAAAGATTCAAGAACATCCATAATAGAGGATGTAAGGGAAATACCTACTTTACCTATGAATACTTCTGACCAGATACTACTTGAGCCTACACCAAGAATTATCCCTCCTAATAAAGTAACGATACCAACAGCTAATAAACCAGGGAAGAAATATCTACGGATGGCGACTATAGTTCGTAAAAAAATATCTTCCCCAGAATCATCGGTCCCAAAAATATGCTCCCAGGTAGGAGGAGAAAGTTCTTTCCCTGGATTAGGTTCAATTAAATAGGAGATAATCACTGCAACTATAATTATCAGGAACAATAAAATATTTAAGTATAGCGACGGGCATATTTTTATTTCTTTCCATATTATCTTCTTTATTAATGAATCCACAATATTCTCCTATATCTTCCGTAGACGTGGGTCTAATACTACCTGGATTAATTTATTAGTAAAGTTGAGCAAAATAACTCCCGATATTACTATAATGAGTATTCCCAGAAGTAAATTAGTATCTCTATTTTTAGCAGAATCCCAGGTTAGCGACCCAATTCCAGGTAATCCAAACATCTGCTCAACAATAACTGTGCCACTGATTAGAATTACTAAATGTGAAGATATTACTCGCGATATAAGAATAATAAGGCTATATTTTAAATGTTTCCATACCTTCGCTCCTTTAGCTATAGCCATAAGGATATAAGGTTCTCTCTTAATAGCTATAATCTCTTCTTTTGAATGCCTAACCATTTCATTCAATGTTCCTTCAAAGATACCAAGTATTACACCTGGCACTAGATAGTGAAACAATTCTGGTTCATTACCATAAGGGTATAGTTTAGTATGAGAGAGTTTCAAAATAACATAGCTAAAGATAAAAATAGGGATTCCAGAAAAGGCATAAATGATAAATTTACCTATTCCGGATAAAAAAGGTTGTCTAAATCTATTAGATAATAACAAAAAAATAGCGGTGCATAAAATTGAAGTTAATAAAGCAATAGAAATAAGAAAGATAGAGTTTTTAATTCCATATAAAATCTGTGGAAGTACCTCTTCCCCTCCTCCTTTTGTCTTACCAAAATCATGCCTAACAACTATTTTCTTTACCCAATTGAAGTAATGAAGATTCCATGAACTATTTTTACTATGGGCACTATAATAGTCATAACCACCTCCTGGTGAAAAATAGATTAATAAAAACACACATAAGCTGGCTATAAAAAGGCTAAAAATAGACCTGGCTATTTCTCTAATTAAAGTAATGAAAAACCTCATTGAAAGTAACCTTTATTCTCTAATATACCAATTAGTTATATAGGTAAAGAAATGATAAGGATGAATATCAACTCCTTTTAGTTCATTTGTTCTAACTCCTGCATAGGCAGGTAATGGGAATAAAAAAGTATAAGGGCAGTCATCATAGATGATTCTATCCATCTCATGTTTATTTTTTAATCTTGCTTCTGGATCCGAAAGGGTTTCATTTTCAATAATCAGTTTTTCTAAATCAGAATTCCTATATGAAACAAAGTTATTGCCTCCTTTTCGCATTTCAGATGGAGAAAAAATTTCTTCTACAATCTCCGCCTCTGGATGAAAATTCCATCTGCCAAAGGCAATATCAAAGTTTTTATCTCTTACTACCTCATTTATCCACTTTTTCATCTCCATATAATATACTCTTTCTTCGTTTCCTATCATTATCTTTACTCCAATATCTGATAGGCGTGTTTGATACATATCACAAATTCTACTAAATGCCTTCTCATTAGTAACATATGCCTTTAAACTTACTATAAATGGTTCCCCATTTTTCTTCAGCACCTTATCTTTTTCATCATAAATAAAACCTGCTTTTGCTAATAGTTTTTTTGCCTGCTCGACATTATATTTTCTTGGTTCAATATCTGGATTACTTTCCTCACGCGGGTGTGGACTATACATAATTTGGTCAATAGGGACTTTTTCTCCATACACATTTTTTATCATCGCTTCAATATCAATTGCATAAGTTAACGCTTGTCTTACAAGTTTATCTTTAAGGAATTTATGATTACAGTTATAGGCAAAAAATGCAAAGCTGCGAGAGCTATGTTTTATTAATTTACAGCCAGTCTGCTGAGCGGATTTCTCAATCTCTTCCCACTCACTCGGTCGGACTTCTGGCAAAAGGTAAATTCCACCATTAATCAACATATCTTTGGCTGCAAGTGGATCATCAACATGCATCATGATTATTTCATCTATCCTTTCATCACCCAAATTCTTATTTAGTTTTCTAAATCCTTTAAAATAAGACTCATTCCATTTAAGTCTTATTTTTTTATCAGTTCCTCTGCTATAAAAATAGTATGGTCCTGTTCCTATAACCTTTGTTTTTCCAAATGCCTCCTCATCAGATATAAATTCTGTTGTTGGCTCAAATATGTGTTTAGGGATAATATTAAAAAACATCCTTCCTAAAAATAATTCTTCAGGTATTTCTGTTTTAAGGGTAAATTGAATAGTATGGGAACCAATGGCCTGGACATCACTAAATAGTCCATTTAGCCATTTTAAGTTTGTCTCTGTCTGAGGATTAGTAATCATTCTAAAAGTAAACTCTACATCCTCAGCAGTTAAGGGGATATTATCATGCCAAACTACATTCTTGCGTAATGTAAAGTTATATCTTCTGCTATCAATTCTTTGAGGAGTAAGAGTATCTAATAAATCAGCAGATGGGTTCATATTGATATCAAAACCTACTAAACTATTATAAAGTAGGCTTGAAAGTCTAAGGGAAATTGCATCTTGTATATTTAGTGGATTAAGAGATTCAGGCATGGCATATTCTGCATATCTCATTGGTAGCCCAAAAACCTCATAAGGTAACAATAACACAAAGATATATGTAACTACTTTAACTAAATTTAATTTTCTATTCATAACTTAAATTCCTCCTTACACTCAAAATTTTGGTAATCAATCATAGACCTATTTCTTTCCAGTTTATTTTCCAGTTTATACCTTCCATCCCTTTGAGTTCTGATACTACCTGAAATGGATTAAATATTTGGTCAACTTCAGGATAATACTGTCTAAAGGAAAAGATGATAGAGGTTGCTGTCCGAAATAATCTTCGATTGTAATAGGCGCTTGCTAAATCCAATAATAACGAAGGGTCGTCTATTTCCAGGGTATAGCCACCTTTCTGCGTATGATTTTTTTCTAAATACCCAATAGACTCTGAAAAATATTCTATCTTTGACTCATTTAATCCCTTCTGAAAATAAACAATTCCAAGATTCCATGATAGCTCTCCTGGAATCCTTGCTTCAGGAATTTCACAAAGGCTAAGGGCATCTTCTAACCTTATTTTCAACCTGGCATAGGTAACCCCAATCTGACTTAACATTTCATGGTCTCTCACACTATTTCGGTAGAGATTATCCCAAATACTAAAAGCCTTTTCTTTTCTATCATCTAAATAATAACAAGTTCCTAAGTTAATTTGGCTCATAGCTTTGATTTTTGTATCGGTAGCATCATTTATAAGTTGGCTAAAAGTCAAGATAGCATCTTTTAGCTGATTAGAATGAAATTGAGATAACCCTATTTGATGATATATTAAATCTTTATTTTTAGCTAACTCTAGGTAATTCTTATAGTATTTGATAGCCATGGTAAAATAAATGTCTGCTTTATGATTTAACATAGCCGGGTTATAGAAGTTGGTAATATACTTGACCTTCCTATTTGAGTCTCTACTTATGTATGCTCCTCTTTCTTCTACTAAGTCAGGGATTTCAAGTTGAATTTCCTTTAGTAATTCAAGTGCTTTGTCTATTTTATTATTTTTAAAGTGTATTAAACAAAGAGATTTTCTCCCTTTTTCCAATGGGACCTGGTTAGCCCATTCTTGTGTTTGATTAAACCTCTCTTTTATGCCTAATTCAGCATAAGTATATCCCAGTTCATTCAGAATAATAGGGTCTTTCGAGTAAGAATATACTTCCTTCCATGTTTGCTCAGCCTCTTTAATCTTTCCCAACTTGTAATAGCAAGCACCTAATTTTATTAGTGCCTTCAAATAAAGAGTAGATTTAATATCCACCTTCCTCAAGTCACTAACCGCTTCATTCAAATCTCCACGCAGATAATAACAAAGTCCTCTGAAGTATAGTAGATGATTGATATTTTCTGGTTTTAACTTTAGACTTTGGGTAGTGATAACTTCTTTTCTTAGAAGCAACTTTGTATTATAATAATTAATTTGTGAATTAACAGCCAAATTAAAAAATTTCTTGTATAGTAGTCCTGCTTCGAAATATGTCCTTGCTAAGTAAAGCAAGGAAAATTGATAAATCTCTTTATCTTTAACTTCTTTTCTTTTATTAGTTTCAAGTTCCTTAGAGTAGTGAGCAATCGCCTCATTATAAAGATGTTTCGACTCATAGATATAACCAAGCATAAAGTTGAAATAATCAGCTTTAAATTTAGGGTTCAGTTTAAGGACATTCTTTAATAAAGTGTCTGCCTTTTCAAAATCACTTTGTTCAAAGAAAGCCTCTTTTGCTTGTTGATAATAAGAGAATATTTCATCAGCTTTACTTTTTCTTTTTGCACACGAGATTATTGAAATACTACAGCAAAGTAATAATATAATTAAACATATCCTATTTTTATACATATATCTTTTGGACATATATATTTTATTCCTTTGGTATATCTTCAGGCTTAATTCCTTTGATAAAAATTCGCATCCGACCATTTTTATACTGGGCAGAATATACAATTAATAAGGTTTCTTCTTTCTTACCTTTATAATAGATACAATCAATATCACTTATTACTTTATCATCAATCTTTAGTCGGCATTTTCTGCCAGTATCCACATCTATAATGAAGATATTATCTCTAAATTGTGAGATATAGATTATTTTATTTCCAAATTTAGAAGGTAGCCAGGTAGGACCATATTTTTCAGTCCGGAGTACTCGCTCAGCAACTTTTCGAGGAGGACTACTTCCATCAGAATTTATTACATACAAATCGGCAATAGGTTCTGCACTTTGAGTTCTTACTCCATAGAAAGCTATTTTTTCTCCATTTTTAGACCAGGTGGGAAAAACTTCAAATGTTGGTAAATTAGTGAGTTGAGTATGAGAAGGTTTAGGTTTGTCAAGTTCTGCAAGAATATAGAGATCCATATTCCCTTGTTTATAAGTAGAATAAACAATTTTTGTCCCATCAGGTGACCATTGAGGGTATAAATCTATTTCTTTATTATCTGTTAATCTTTTCATTTTATCCTGAGAAGCATCCTGGGGTAATAAATAAATATCACCATTACCAGTCAGTCCAGAGACAAATACTATCTCATCTTTTTTAGACCAATCAGGATAAGTATTGGTTATATTTTCTAATGTTACCAAAGGAAAAATTTCTTTAGAATTACCTATAATAATTCCTTTATACAAATTAAAATCTTTGCTAAAGACAAACTGTTGAATTGAGAGATTAAGTATAGTTAGTGCTTTCTTTACAAAGTTTAAACTCGTATCATAAGCCTTTCTTCTTTTGTAATCCTCGGCTTCATATATATACTGGTCTATCTTATCTAATTCATCTCTTTTTATTCCGAGTTTTATTGCCTTCTTTTTGGCTTCTTCTAACTCCCTCATTGCTTTATCTAAAAATTCATATTCCTTCTTTTCCCTACTCAAAGGCTTCCAACAAAAATAACTGGCATAAAGGTCTTTACCTTCTTTAGTTTTACCTGACATCTCTTCACCTAAGACAAATTTTGTCTTTTCCTTTAACTCTACAATAGGTAATATATCATAGTCAGTTACATCGAAGTAGCATATCTGTTGAAATGAATTTCCTTCTCTTGAAATTCTCTCAAAGGCTATCATCTTCCCATCAAGAGACCATCTGGGGTTAACATCATCATAAGGTTTTGAATGTAGGAGTTTTTCTATTGCTAATCTTTTATTTTCCTTATCCCATGGAAAATAAACATTTATCTCCTCATCTGCCAAAGAAAGATTTATCTTACTCAAAATAAATAGGATTAATATCACCTTTTTTAGCATTCCCATAAGTTAACTCCTCCTTTTTCTCTATGGCAAGGTAAAACCATAGAATGAAAAACCGCTCATCCTTCACCCATTTTTGAATCATACTAAAATTTGGTAAGCGTTCAGGTGGTGTAACAAAAGGAGATGTGGAGATTAAGGAGATAGGGAGATATTATTAAAAAAATTGAAATTAATAGAAACTAATAGAAATTTATGGAAATTTGTTGTTTTCCACAATCAATTTCTACCTATTTCTATAAATTTCAATCTATTTCTATTATCTTATCTCCATATCACTCTTATCTCCTTATCCCCTTTCGGACACTTTTGATATATAGCCTGAACGGTTACAAAATTTGAGCATCATCTTATTATTAGAGTATTGAGTATTTTTTCAGCTTGATTAGCATCTTCTGGGTCTTTATAATCATAATTAAGATACTCTCTAAATGCATCTATGGCCTTATTCTTATCGTTCATATTATAATATGATAAAGCTATATAATACTTGATATCCTGAATATTTTTTGATGGTATTTGAAATGGGACTCCTTTAATTGTCACCGTACTAAACTGCCGTCTTAGACGATATGCATCTTCTAAGTAATTGATAGCTTTATTGAATTCTTCTATAGCTTCTTTTTTTCTTAGTTTAGGTATATTTTCTGCCTTTTTATAATAAGCAATTCCTTTATAAAATGAAATAAAAGCGTTTTCAGCTTTATTATTTAGTCTCCAAATTTTATCTAATATATCCACTGCCTCATCTATTCTTTCAAGATAAATCACATACAAAATGGCAATATTCCATTCTGCCTCAAGGTAATTTGGTTCATTGGGCTTTATTTGGCTAAATATCTCCACTGCCTTAGAATAGTTTTTGTTATCCCTGTAGGTGAGGGCCTGCTGAAAAGGCGTCCCTGAGAATACTTCCTTTTTCTCCTCTGGTTTTTTCTCCTCTGGTTTTTTAACCACCTCTTTGATAGGTTCTTTAGCACTTTCAACATCCGTCTTTTTTTCTTCACCCTTTTTCTTCTCTTCAGCCTCTCTTGCCTTTTCTGAGGCTCCATTGGCAAGATTTAAAGCCCGGGAATAATTTTTCTCATCTAAAGCTTTTTCTGCCTGAGCCAACAGATTTTTTGCGTCCTTTAACATAGCAGGGGCATATTTTTCTGCTTCAGCCTTCTCTGCGGCTTCAATGGCTTTATTTGCCATTGAAATAGCACTTTCAGCCTCCTTTCTCTTTACCTCTTGTTCAGCCTCCTCTTTTGCCTTTTGATAAGATTCTTCTTTAGCCTCTCTTGCCTTTTCTGAGGCTCTATTGGCAAATCCTAAAGAGTCAGAATAATTTCTAACATTTAGGGCTTCTTTTGCTTGAGCAAGTAGCTTTTTTGCCTCACTTAACATAGCAGGGGCATATTTTTCTGCTTCAGCCTTCTCTGCGGCTTCAATGGCTTCATTTGCCATTGAAATAGCACTTTCAGCCTCCTTTCTCTTTACCTCTTGTTCAGCCTCCTCTTTTGCCTTTTGATAAGATTCTTCTTTAGCCTCTCTTGCCTTTTCTGAAGCTCTATTGGCAAATCCTAAAGAGTCAGAATAATTTCTAACATTTAGGGCTTCTTTTGCTTGAGCAAGTAGCTTTTTTGCCTCACTTAACATAGCAGGAGCATATTTTTCTGCTTCAGCCTTCTTTGCGGCTTTAATGGCTTCATTTGCCATTGAAATAGCACTTTCAACCGCCTTTCTCTTTGCCTCTTGTTCAGCCTCCTCTTTTGCCTTTTCTTTAGCCTCTCTTGCCTTTTCTAAGGCTCTATTGGCAAGATTTAAAGCCTGGGAATAATTTTTCTCATCTAAAGCTTTTTCTGTTTGAGCCAACAGATTTTTTGCGTCCTTTAACATAGCAGGAGCATATTTTTCTGCTCCACTATCCTCTGCCTTCCTAATTAATGCATTAGCGTTTGAGATAGATGTTACCACTCGATTAACTAAATATGCTTTTTCTTCTGATTCCTTTGCTTTCCTTGCTGATTCATTAGCCATGATTAATGCCTGGGAGTAGTTTTTATCTTGATAAGTTTTTTCTGCCTTATTCAGGAAATCTTCTGCATCCCTCAATTGTTCTGGAGCATATCTTCCTGCTTCAGATTTCTTAGCTTTTCCAATAGCCCTTTGAGCCTCTGAAATCGCAGAGAGCGCCTTCTTCTCTTCTTCATCCACCTTAGAAATAGCTTCTATCATCAATTGTGTACTGGTAGAATTTTCTACACTATCAGAGGCTTTTATTGTAATTTCATTATCTTTTTCTGTAAGGAAAACCGTAATGCTAAATTTTCCATCAGAATCAATTGGTATCTCTTTTATATTTTCATGGATAAAGACTTCCACCTTTGATTTGGGTTCTGTCTTTCCTGCTATTTCTATACTTCTATCTTCTATTTTATATATTTCAGTAGGTGGCTGTAAAATTGTTAACATAGGAGGAGTTTTGTCAACTATTACATCTCTTACCATTGTGGTTTTTCTTCCCATAGGATTTTTAGCACAGAATTCAATAGTATATGTTCCTTCATCAGCCTGAAGTTGAGGAGTAGTAAGTAACGAGTCTTTATTTACCAACATCAACTTTTTCTCAAAAGATCCAGTTTTAGAATCTGGTTTTGCAAAGGAAGTTAAAATTCCTTTATCTTTAAAAGATACATATATCTTTACCAGACTTTTATTATCAGTTGTCCCCGAAACTGTTATCTCATTTTTGTTAGTAATTTCTCTATCAATACTAACGGATAAAGGAGGCTGTTTATAATATCCTCTTAAAAGCAGAGACATAATTCCTATGATTAAAATACCTATCAAAAATATTCTTACGATTTTCAATTTGATATACCTCCTAACTTTCTTTTTCTCCCTACTTTCCCATTTTTCCCTTCTTTACACCTAATGAATAACTGGAGGAACTTTTACCTTTATTTTATTAACAGTGATTGTTCCAATCTCATAAGTAGGGGTAAGAATCTTTTCCAATTGAATATCATTCTCTAATTCCATTTTTGCTCCCCTCTGCAGGGTAATTACATCTTCGGATTCACAAGGGATATAATTTTGACATTCAACTCTCAAATTGACTTTATTATACTTAAAGTTAGAAAAGGAGAACTTCCCGTTAGAATCTGATGAACGACGAGCAACTTCCTTTTTATCTTCTGTAAGAAGAAATACCGTTGCTTGAGGAATTGGTTCTGTGGTAAAGGTAGTAATTCTTCCTTCAATTGCATAATTAAGCGTAACAACAATAGTAATAGGCTCTTGTTCTGTTGGGTTAATTCTTATCTCCCTTTTATCAAAGGTGGGTCCCTCACATATTAAGTTATATCTTTTCTCTTCTTCTAACTTTAAGTTTTGAAATGTAAATTCTCCAATCTCATTAGTAATTGTTGTAGCAATAGGTGTGTCTTCTCCTTCGACTATTATTTTTACTTCTATCCCTTTTAGAGGTGTTTGTTTTCCTGTTTCAATATCTATCACTTTACCAGTAACCTTTATAGGTCCACAACCACTCAAGCTAATGAGTTGTCCAAAAGAAAATCCCAGTAAAGCCATCATTAAAATAACCCTTTTAATTTCCATGACCGACCCTCCTTTTTTTACCATTCTAATTACCTTGATTTTCATATCTTTATTCCATCCATTATTGTTTATTGATAATCTTTGGAAGGAACTCTACCTCTACTAACTCCTGAGGTTCATCAATTTCTATCTCCACTTTGACACTATCCACTTTTTTAGTAGTCAATCTTACTTCAATTATATGTTTACCCTTAGATATCCCATCGAGTTTAATATATTCTTGTGAGGTTGGTGGTAATTTCTTTCCATCTATAGTTACTTCAATCCCCGGAATATCAGAATTGATAATTATAGAGCTTTTATGAGGGAAGAAATAAAAATAAAAAACAAATAACACAAGGATGACGACCACAAAAGCAATAACCATTATTCCTTTATGGATTTTCTTCCTTTTCCACTCTGATTCCAAAATCCCTGTTTTCTTTCTTGGTTCTATCATTCCCCTCTGGGATAAAAACTTAAGCACTTCTTCTGTTTTATCTTTTATCCGAGACTTGAAAAGTAAATCTTTGATATCTTCATGCATCTCGCTTACACTTTGATATCTATCTTTAGGGTCTTCTTTGATAGCTTTATCAATAATCATCTTTAATTTATTCATCTTTTTGTCCCGGGGTAATTCTACTTTTTCTTGATAATGTCTTTTTCCCGTAAGCATTTCATACATAACTATCCCTAAGGAATAGATATCAGTTCGTGGATCTATACAATATCCACCTTCCCGTTGTTCAGGCGACATATATTCATATGTCCCTATACTTGTGCCCACAGAAGTTAAGAGAGCATTTTTATCTTCTGCACAAATCTTTGCAATACCAAAATCTGTTAGAATTATTCTACCTGTTTTGGCAATCATAATATTACTGGGTTTTATGTCTCTATGGATAATTGGTCTGTTATTTGGAGATGTTCCAGTGCCTTCGTGAGCCTCAATTAATGCATTGCAAACCTCATCTGCGATAATAAGAATCATTAGAAAGGGAATTTTTTCAACTTTGCTTTTTATCTCCTTGAGATTAAATCCATCAATATATTCCATTTCAATATAATAAGGGGGATTTTGAATATTGATATTATGGATAGTGACAATATTAGGATGTTGAAGGTTAGCTAATATCTTTGCTTCCCTTTTAAACCTTTCTACAATCTCTTCCTGTTGATAATATTTTCCTGACAAAACTTTAACTGCTCGTGGAACTCCACCTAACTCTTTTTTAACTGCTTTATAGACCGTTCCCATTCCTCCTTCACCAAGCTTTTCAGTAATTTCCAGGGTTCCTAATTTAAATAACATTTTTTTATCTTCACTATTAACTTTGGTAAAATCTATAGCTTCTGGATTACTCATAGAAATTTCACTCCATCCTAATTTCCCCCTTAATATCTACAATGGAAGGGGATGATAAATATATTTTACCATAACGAGAGATAAAATGTCAAGAAGTTTTTTTTGCAGGTTGAATTTTTTTTCTTGCAATATCATACCATAAATGTTATAATATATTGTAACAGTATCCCTACATTTTTGTGGTCAAAAAATGTTTTCTTACTGTAAAAAAGGAGGAAAGAAAAAAATGAGGCATTTAAAACTGTTTAAAACTTACTTTATTCTATTTATCTATGGGATGTTACTTATTGGCTGTAGTGGAACCCCAAAAAGGTTAACCTCTTCTACATTAGCTCAACACCATAATGATATAGGGGTATCTTATTTAGAACAAAACCGTTATGATGAAGCAATTAAAGAGTTTGAAATAGCTATTGAACTCCAGAAGAATTTTGTGCAAGCTTACAATAACCTTGGCTTAAGTTATCTAAAGAAAGGCTGGTTAGATCGAGCGCTGAATACTTTTATATTAGCCATTAAGATTAATCCCTCTTGGGCGGAATTATATAATAATAGAGGCATAGTATATTTTCACAAAAACATGGATGAGAAAGCCATCCATGATTTTAAAAAGGCTATTTCTCTTAATTCTAACTATCCAGAGGCATATTATAATCTTGGGATGATTTATTCTAAGAGAGAATTAAACGAACAAGCTATAGAGATGCTGATGAAAGCCATAGAGATTAATTGTAATTATTTACAGGCTCATAATGCTATCGGGCTTATCTACCTGAAAAATGGACTCTATGAGAAAGCAGAAATGAGATTTAAGGTAGCCCTGGAGATTGAGCCTCAATATGAAATGGCTTATTTCAACTTAGGACTTCTCTATGAAGCCCAACAAAAGGATACGGAGGCATTAGAAGAGTATAAAAAATTGCTTCAAATTAACCCTAATCATTCCCAGGCATATTATCAAATAGGTAAGTTATGTCTGAAGCATAAATTATATGATGAGGCGATAAGTAAATTTGAAGCGGTTTTGAGGATTGAGCCTAAAAATAGTGACGCTTACCAACAAATTGAATTAGCTAAGAGAGAAAAAACGCTTTCCATAGAGAGGCAAAGATGAGAGTTAGAATTGTAATTAAATCTTTATCGCAACCAACGCAACCACCAAAAACCCTTGATTTTTCATCCCTGCCTATCACTTTGGGACGAGAAGAGTCTAATAATGTGGTTTTGCCCAGCAAAAATGTTTCTCGAAATCATGCTATAATTATTGATAAGGGGGGCAATGAATTTTATCTAAAAGACCAGGGCAGTTTTATTGGTACTATCCTAAATCAGAGAATGATCCTCCCTAACCAGGATATTCCTCTTTTGAGTGATGATGTGATTACAATTGGAGATTTTGAACTTCAGGTCAAGATAGAAGATTTTGACTCTACCCCTCCAGAGAGTAATAGTAATAGTAATAAAGATATATCTATTAAAGATATCTTGTCTATTTTACCTAAAAGGGGACACATAACTATTAGAGTTTTAAATGGGCCAGATAAAGATAAATCTTTTTCCTTCACAGAAAATTCAGAGGAATTATTGATTGGACGTGATTTAAAATGTCACCTGGTTCTTACAGATGCCACTGTTTCTCGACACCATGCTAAGATTTCCTTAGACTGGGGTGGTGAAGCAACTATAGTTGACCTGAATAGTAAAAATGGAACGACACTTAATAATGAACCTCTAACACCTGAGAAGTATTATCACCTAAAAGATAGGGACTATATTACTCTTGGTCTATCGACGCAATTAGTCTACTGTAATCCCCGAGAAAGTGTCCTACCTCCAATAAAGCCACATTATCCAGATAAAGAAGATGAGAAAGAGAAACCGTCTGAAACAGAGAAAGATAAACTGCCTGAACCCAAAATAGTAACACCTCCTCCAGGCAGTAAGGAAATATTACTATCACGAAAACTTTCACCTCTGGAGATAACTTTTTTAGTCACAGCAATAATTTTTCTTACTGGTGGTATTATCTTTTCTATTATCTTTTTTCGATTATTTTTCAAATAAGATGAAGGTTTCTTTTTGAAGGAAATATGAGGTGCTACTCTATTTGATCTTTATTCTACCTAGTGGTTGAATAGTAATTTCAGGTGTCAGTTCTTGATACGATAAAACCGCTAAATGAGGGAATTGTATCTCTACTAATTTACGGACATAGCGTCTGATCTCTTGACTGGTAAGAATAACTGGTTTTTGAGCCGTGGCTGGGAGGTTTTGAATTTCCTTTTTTATCGCATCTAAGATCTCATAAGTAATTTCAGGAACAAGGGCTAAGTAATTACCTGAGGGCGTATGTTGAATAGCATTAGAAACCATCTCTTCTATTTGAGGATCTAAAAGATAGACAAAGAGTATTTCTTTACCTGCGGTATATTTATGAGTGATGTATCTTTTTAAGCCCTGACGAACATATTCGGTTAACATTACTGTATCCTTTTCTACTGCTCCCCATTCTGCGATGGATTGTAAGATAGTTCTCATATCACGGATAGAAATATCTTCCTGGAGTAAGCGTTGCAAAATATCTGTTAGTTGGAGTAAATTTATTATCTTAGGGACGACCGTTTCTACTACTGCAGGATAAACCTTCTCGGTGTTTTCAAGGATAGTTTTTACCTCCTGAAGACCTAAAAACTCGTAACTGTATCGACGCAGAACACCGTTTAAGTGTAAAACCATTATTTCTGTTGTTTCCCAAACCTTATATCCTGCTTTTCTAACTATCTCTTTTTGCTCTTCTGAAATCCAGCAAACAGAAGAACCATCAGCAGGATTTATCGTCTCATCAGCGGGAATATTCAACAATTTAAGGGTAGCACTTTCTTCATTAACTAAACACATTCCTGGTCTCATACGACCAGTAATTAAAGGGACCTCATTAATTTTTATGACATACATCTCAGGGGCTAAATTTGTGTTTCCACCCCTTATTCTTATGGGTGGGAATTGAACCCCTGTCTCGTAGAATAAAATCTCTCGCATTTTAGGAATTGTTTCATTCAAGAAAATTCCTCCATCACTTTGACTATCTACTAAGGGGGTTAAAGATTCGCTTACTTCTAAAACCAATGGACTCACAGGAAGAAAACCGCCTTTTTGTTCTTCTACTTGAGCAGGTTTTAGCTGTTTTTCTAATTTCATTTTCTCTGCTTGTATCTTATTAGTTTTAAAAAGCCCCAGGGCAATGGCTGCGGTCACAAGAGAAAGAAGAAAGAAGGGGAAAAAAGGCAGTCCTGGAATAATGGCAAATCCGAAAAGTAATGCCGCCACAATAGCCATGGGTTTAGGTTGAGTTAATATTTGCATCCCAATATCTTTACCTAAATTAGAGGTAACCTCTTCTGAAGCCACGCGGGTCACCACCATCCCGGCAGAGATAGAAATAATGAGAGCCGGGATTTGACTGACTAATCCATCACCAATAGTAAGAATAGTAAATGTCTCAAGGGCTTCGGTGAGGTCCATACCCATCTGAAGTGTTCCTATGGTTAAGCCACCAATAATATTGATAATAGCAATAATAATTCCCGCAATTGCATCTCCCTTAACAAACTTCATTGCTCCATCCATAGAGCCATAGAATTGGGATTCTCTGGCTAATTCATTTCTTAGGTGTTTGGCTTCAGTGACATTAATAACCCCAGCCCTCATATCGGCATCAATACTCATCTGCTTACCAGGCATAGCATCTAAGGAAAATCTAGCCGCTACCTCAGCTACCCGTTCAGACCCCTTAGAAATAACTATGAATTGAATAATGGTAATGATGAGAAAAATCACTGCACCAACTACATAATTACCCGCTACCACAAAATTACCAAAGGCATTAATTACTTCTCCTGCATAAGCATAAAGCAGAATTAATCTGGTACTGGAAACATTTAGACCTAAACGAAATAGTGTGGTTATCAAAAGGATACTGGGGAAGACGCTTAACTTAATAGGGCTCTGTAAGTAGATAGCTACCAGGAGAATGGTCACAGCAATAGTAATATTTAAGGTGAGTAAAATATCCATTATTCGAGGATGAATTGGAATAATGAGCAACCCAATAATACTTGTCACTAAAAAAGCTAAGAGAATATCACTGTATCGAGTTAGAATACCAACTATATCCCCTTCTAATAAAAGATTTTTGATATTTGTTAGAGAAAACTTATCCGCGGATAGATTTATTTTATTAAACATAGCCTCTTTTTCCCTTCGACTCTGCTAAGTAATATCTCAGTGGAGTGGGTGATTCCTTTGAAAATAAGATTTAAAGGTTTTAAAGTTCAAGGTTTTAGGTTCAACTTTTAAACCCTTGAAGCCTTAAACCTTGAATCTTGTGTTTATCCCCCAAAATAACTGACGCCCTTCTTCGCTACTTTCGTTACTCTTAATATATTTTAACTTAAAAAGAAGCAAAAGTCAAGTTAAAATCACCTGGAGAACGTAAAGCATCCGTGAAGTGGGGGCTATCTTGAAAAATAGCCCTCATCGTCTGGTACTGGACTTTCGTGGATTTTGGTATAATCTAACCACAGAGGTATCCCCCTATACATTGGGACAGGCTCCGAACACAGAGAAAGATTTTAGCAGGCAAAATGATTTACTTTCCAGTTTAGACAAAAATCATGATGGAATTTTTTACCTTTTACCTCATGAGGTTGAGTTAATAAAAATTGTTTTTCTCCTCTGAATCTTAATCCGAACGAGTCAGACTAAAGAAATAATCAGTCTTATGATACCAATCGCCGATGACCAACTTTTCTCAGGGATATCTAATCATTTCTCTTTATCTTCTCTGCGAACTCTGCGGGGATAAAAATCACGAAACTATACCCTTGGTAACTTGATAAAAAAATTTTGTAACCGTTCAGGCTATATATCAAAAGTGTAAGAAAGGGGATAAGGAGATAAGAGTGATATGGAGATAAGATAATAGAAATAGATTGAAATTTATAGAAATAGGTAGAAATTGATTGTGGAAAACAACAAATTTCCATAAATTTCTATTAGTTTCTATTAATTTCAATTTTTTTAATAATATCTCCCTATCTCCTTAATCTCCACATCTCCTTTTGTTACACCACCTGAACGCTTACAAAATTTTAAAGGAGGGGAGCAAGATTTTTTCGCTTTGCTCCCCTCACTCTACAAACTCATCAACATTACCCTTCTTTACTATTGGTTAGCACTTTGTTGGGTAATAGTTTCTTTAAGAGCCATAGCTAAGGTTAACGCTCGCATAGCTACCGGGTTCTTTTTAGAGACATCCTGTTGAGGGTCAAGGGAAATTGCCTGATTAAGGTCATTTAATGCACCTTCAATATCACCATTAGTTAATCGTAGCTCCCCACGATTAGCATAAGCATCAATATCATTTGGATTCTTCTCAATGGCTAAGCTATACTCTGTTAGGGCTTCATCCTTTTTCTGTTGTCTAAAATAGATACAGCCAAGAGCAGTATGAAAGTGGCCAATATGAGGATTTAAAGCGGTTAATCCTTCAAAGGCTATCTGTGCCTGGTCTAATTGCCCTTGAGCAAATAGCATCTCCCCTGCCCTGGCCAGATCCATCAAATCATCCCCATGTATTTGGTGTAATTCCTGAAGGGTAATCTCTCCACGGATGAATTCACCCAGTGATTCAAGATTTATTGGACTGGTTTTAACTTCTTCTGCCATTATTATTAACCTCCTTTGGGAATATAAAGCAAATAACTGGCAAGGAATTCCCGCACAGTTATTTGCTATGTGGTCGTTAAAAAATGTTTTTCAACTCATGCCCGATGGCATAATGATCTTTATGCCTTAAGTGCCCGGACAGTTGTCATTTGAGTTTCATGGAAAGTCTTCATCATATTGCTAAACATATCATACAATCTCTGAAACTTCTGCATTTTTAATTGAAGCTCCATAAGCTCTTTTTGTGAAGGATCCTTACCTAACCCTCCTACTGCACTTCGTAGGTCCTTTTCAGCATCGTCCAGTAACCCACTCATAATACTCATTATTACATCCTCAATGTTACCCCCGGCAGCAAGTCTGGCTGCGGCCTCTTGCACCTTTCTTCTTCTTTCGTCATTAAGCATTGACTCTGCTATATTGAATCCACCATTTCCCCAGAATTCTCTTCCTAACTTAAGGGCACTATAGCCTCCACCACCAACTATCTCTCTACCTCCTGCGGATTCTTTAAACCAATCATCACCATCACCACCCAGAAATACCCTGGAACCATCATCCATCCTGGCATCATGGGCATAAGCATCATAGTTAACATTACTTACCCTGGGATTGCCTGTATCAACACCGGTTGCAGAAACCCGCTGATTTCCATAATAGACATGGAAGTCAGTAGTTACACCTGTTGCCGCAGTGGCATTTGCGGTTATCTTGGTTCCATCCGGTAAGGTAAAAGACATCGTCTTAGCGTCCCAGTCCCATCTACCACCATCTGATTCGCTGACATGAGGGTCTCCATGAATCAGGGTTGTCTTTCCATTAGGAGAGGTAATCCTCCAGTTGGTGTTACCTAAGTTTTCAATCTTGTATCCGCCAGGTGTATAGATGGTATTTCCTTCTACCCTTAATCGTCCATGAGGTTCAGCTAAATTCTCGCCTATAGGTAGAAAGGAAGATGGCGAAGCAATTGGCATTCTTCGCCCTCCAAGGAAATCTGTCAGGGGCATATCCATTAAATTGGTCAGCTTTTGGAAGGTATCCTTTAAATTGTTTATGCCACCCAAAACATTCCCTGTCTGAAGATCCACCATTGTTCCCGCAATATCTCCCGCAATATCTCCTAATTTTCCCGGAAGCAAGCGATCGATTGTTGTGTTAATAACATTTCCTACTCCTAGTTTGTCTACAATACCTCCTAACATTTTAATTTTACCTCCTTTTTGTTTTTTGGCTCTACTTGGCTTTGTAAAAAAACTCACCTCCTTCTAAACCCGCGAGCCCGATTTTTAATTTTCATATCTATTATCGGCAAAAACTATCAAAAGTTGCTAATCCTTGGTTACAAATATATTGGCAAAACGATTCGACCTGTTACAATGTTATTTATTTTTTAAATAAGACCTTGCCAATCATAAAGGCAGTAGTCTCTTCTTTCTCAAAGGTAATAATCCTATTGGCTGTAATTTTCCCTTCTTTTGTTCGTAAAATCAGCATTTTTCCTATCAGTGAATACAATCCTGTTTCCTCTCCTTCATTAGTACCTACAAACCTTCCCGTTTCGATTTCAGTAGAATCTTCAGTTGTTCCGCTAACGCCGCTACTACTCTTTTTATAGTATCTTCCATCCGGCCTAAAGGTGCAAATAAATTCTCCTCCCCACCCTACTGAACCAACTCCTGGTGTATCTATATGCATACCCCCTTCACCTCTCCAGGTTCCAATAAGCATTTTAGCCAGATCTGGGTCAGGAGATAAGGAGAAATTAACCTGGTCCAAAATAGAATCGATGCTCTCACTATATTGGTTAATTACCTCCTCGGTATCTTTAATACTAATTTTAGAAACAAGAACTATGCCTCTATCTTTTATCTCAAGAGCTATAATCTTGGAAATTTCTATTTTATCATATTCATTTTGTAAGCGATAGAGGGCAAAATTACCTGAGTAGCCATTACGATTCATCTTTCCTGTTTTAATTGGTTGATGGGGAGGGGTTAATTTTCTCACTGCTTCTCTCTTTTCGTTGTCTCCCACAATATCAGTATCTATCTTAACATAAAGATTATCCCCTTTATCTGTAACGAGATATTGTTTTATAATCATCCCACTTCCAAATATCACATCCACTTCCTGTTTGGTAACAGGTTTCCACCTATTAGGGCAGGGAAGCTGAATAATACCATCAGGCGCAACTAATACCACCTGACTTTTTTGCATTGAGGGAGGAATAGAATCCTGGGGAGGAAGCTTCTTCTTTCCTTTTGGTACAACTGATTCTTTTGGTGCGACTGATTGTCTGACATAGTTTGTGCCACCTAAATTCAGTATATCTCCCTTGAGAGAAAAGTTATATCTTCTCTGTTGTCCATCTGATGAGGTCAAAACAACCTGAGGGCCTTCAATAAGATAAGTACCTTCAACTGAGGTAGTTTGTGTTCCGAATTCCCCCAAATTTTTCTCTCTCACCCCCAAAAAGGTATTCTCGGTAAAGGTATAGGTAATAGTTACAGAGTCACTTTTTGAAACCCATTTGCCAATGAGTGGATTTTGAGAAGATTGTGCCCAAAGGTCTAAATTAGATAATAATATTATCATCACGATACCTCCTTGAATGAATTTAGTTTTAGTTAATTTTTTCATTTTCTTCCTCCTGAAAAATAAGATTGAGGGTAAAGTTATACCCCTTCTTTTTCCTTCACCAGTTTATAGACAAAATTCAACACCTCAGCTACCGCTTCATAAAGCTCCTCAGGGATTTCTTCTCCTATCTCTAATTCCATTAAGCTATGAGCTAAAGGAATATTTTGGACAATAGGGATTTTATATTCTTTAGCAATCTCTTTAATCTTCTCAGCAATCAGCCTTTCTCCTTTAGATATTACCTGAGGGGCATTCATATTATTTTGGTCATATTGAATAGCTACCGCTATCTGGTGTGGATTTATAATAATTACATCTGCTTTTTTGACTGCTTGAATCATATCCTGAAAAGATATCTCTCGATGTAATCTTTGTCGTGCTGCCTTATGAGTAGGATCTCCTTCTTCTTCTTTATATTCTTTTTTTACTTCGTATTTACTCATTCGTAATCCCTTTTTATACTGATAGCGTTGATAAAAGAAATCCGCTACCGCAATAACAATAAAGGCAATACTTACTTGAACTACTATTTTGTAAATCAGTGCCTCTACTAATTCTACTGTTCGCCATAAAGGTACCCCAATACTCAAAACGATAAGGCGCAACGCACCTTTTATAATCAAATAAATTAAAATACTTACAATTATTAACTTGATTAATGTTTTAGCTAATTCAATATAGGTTTTGGCAGAAAAAAATTTCTGTTTAAAGCCAGTTATAGGATTTAGTTTGGTCAGTTGTGGCATCAAAGGATGTCCTGTCAATAGTGGACCTACCTGGGAAAAATTCACCACTACCGCCATAGCAAAAACAACAGCCAAAAACGGCATTAACACCTTCCCCATCACAGTTATAGCATCTAAGAGCAGATGATTGACTACCTCTTTATTTACCAAAGAAGGAATTCTATTGGCATAGACAAATGAGTTTTGCATAAATCCTTGTAAGTTTTGGGAGATGTAATTAATGGACATACTCAAAACAGCAAAGGCAGCTACAAATAAAGCCATGGAAGTCAGGTCTTGACTTTTAGCTACCTGCCCTTTCTTCCTTGCCTCCCGAATCCTTTTCGGTGTAGCCTCTTCTGTTTTTTCTCCTGTCTCGCTATTAGCCATAGAAATTTCTCTCCTTTTTAGGTTTGACCCCAATTAACCCATTAAGGATACCTTATAAATCTATAGTACAGGATTTTCCTTTCTGGAGTTAGCAAACTGATTGTTCAGGATATGTATTCTGAACGCAGCTTTGATTTGGGATATGTATCCTGATTGTTGCCAGACTCGCTTGATACATAAAGACGGGATGAATATCCTGAGCGATCGGTCACACTAATTTAATCTCCATACCTGCCTGTCTGCGAGGTCTTTTCTGCCTCTACAGCCTGCCCTACAAGGGTATACTCCCAACCGTAACCTGTTGTTAAACTCTAATGTAACCGTTCAGATAGTAATTCACCGCAGAGACGCAGAGGAACAGAGAAGAGATTGAAATAAATCAGACAACAGAAAAGATTATTGAGGTAATCATTGTCCTACATATGACCTCAAAACCAAATTTGTTAATCAATCATGATATGTCGGTTTTCAAAAGCTTGCTCTGATGAAAATCCGTGATGGAATTCTGCAAGTGGTAAATAGTTTTTAATTTTTTCTCTGCGTCTCTGTGTCTCTGCGGTGAACGGTTACACTCTAATTATCCCACTTGGTCTCTGGACAGGTGATAGTTTAGTTTCTTCACCACCACCTTTTAATTCACTAATCCAATACTTTGTAGCAGCAAAGAGATTCTCCAGCATAGCCTCAAAATCTTGATATTCCATCTGTTCTAAAACCCAGGTATAGCAAAGTAATACATCATCTGTCTCTGGGTTAACACCAAAAAAAGCACCGTTGGTCTCCAGGCCAAAGAGGTGAGCTGAGAGCAGCTGGCGATATATCTCTTCTCGATTCTCCTTTGGTAGTTCCAAAAGGGTAGTATGGAAGCAAACCATATCTTCTTCTTCAATCACCTCAATATTTATCTGAATCTCTTCTCCCTTCTTGCCAAATACAATCCCACAGAAATTCTCCTCATCCAAAGCTAAGTCATCCACTTTGACTTTCGCACCAAAGGTCTTTAAATGATCATTAATTAAATCTTTTTGTATCATTTTTTAGCCTCCTTCTCTTACTTACTGGGAAAAGTCTAATGCTACGTCCCTTATTTAAATTTTCTCTTCAGTGATTCCAATGAGAAGAGCCAATTGAGCATTGATACGTTGTAAATGTACAATCACGGCTAAGAAGTTTCTCCAATTAATAAGCCACCTGGTACATTCCTGAATAAGTTCACTAAAAAGGGAAGAAGGTAGCTCTGTCTTTATCCTCTGGAATTCATCTTCAATTACTCTTCTTGTTTGTGGCTCTATGACACTTTCAACCTTTTTTAAGGATTCAATATCATGTTTCTTAACAATTCCAAGTAAGGCATCAGTTAGCTTCTTTAATTTTTCAGGATGTACCTTTTTATTACGGAATTCATATGCCATAGCCAAAGAATACAAGCCATTAATTCCCTCCCGCAGAGTACAACCATCGTTGAGAAAGAAGCCCTCTTTGAGATACTCAACTGGACGAACAGCTTTCAAATCAATCATATTATTTCACCTCCATATGATTTATCTTTTTCTTAAGATTTTTGTGGATACGGTTATAAACACGCTCTCTCCATATAAGCCCCCCATACTCAGTAATCTCCTTATCAAGCATAGTCATAAGTTTAGCTATTTTCTCTCTTTTTTGCTCTTTTGGCAGTTTTTCTTTAGTAATTCTTTCGACTTCTCGATTAGTCATTTCTTCAAGTATGTCCCAAGCGGCTCCTGCCAAAGGGTCTATTGAACCAGGAGGAAGAGGATTCTGACTATAGACTTTGTTATATCCTTCCTGATGCCACATTACAATTTGTCTCACTCGCTTTTGAAAGGTTATCTCTGAAGTAAAGGCAATTTGTATCATCTTATCCCATGAGCTCGTTAGAACAGGATGTGCTTGGACTTCATTATAAGCATTTGTGTCTTTTATCCATTCAGGGGCATTTAATTTCATTTTATTCATTTCCTCCCGACAACTACTTAATAATATTAAACCTCCTACACATAGGATTAATTTCTTCCTAAACATGACACTCTTTCCTTTTTTAGTATTTATTCATAAGTAATCCACAACCGACCCTGTCCAGCAAAAAAGTCGGTATTTCCATTAATAATGTTTTGACTACTTATCCAATCGGTTTTCCCTGTCCATGGGTCTGAAACCAAGTATTCTCTATTATCCCCACTGCCACGTACATCTGTGATTAACATCGAGTGACTGCCACCACCATTCCATGCTACTACAATAGGAACATCTGTACCTCCCCGTAAGAGTGGGTCAATTCGGTTCAGAGCATTACTTCGAGAATTAACAGAATTGTCAATGTCATTCCGTACATATGTTTCGTTACTATATTGGCCAACGAAGGTGTTAAGTGTACGTTCTGGCCACATCCCTCTACCAACTCCTACTCCACCATCCCGAGCTACAGCGCTACCGCCATGAGCTGTTAATAACTGTCTTTGTTCATCTGCAATATCTCCCTGAGTTTGTAAACTGTGAATTGCTTCTTCATGAAGTTGCCAAGCATAGATAGGGTCTGCTTCAGCTCGGGCCATTTGTTGAGCCGTGGGGGTACAGGAGTGGGTAAAACGCTGCTGCAATGCCTCTGCCTGAACATCCCCATCCAGATCCAGTACCGTAGATCGTCGAATTAACTCTTCCCTTGGCTGACTACGTATCTGAGCAGCATACTGCTCAATGTCCCGCATATGAGTACTTGGATAACCTACCAACATCCGGATCCTATTCCATAAAGAAGGACTACCTAACTCATCTTTTCGGGCAGCTCCAGCGTTGAGAATTAAAACTCGTTCTGTTTGAGCACTAGCGTTAGCTGGGATTGTTCCATCATCACGTTGCCCTGCCCTGCTAAGAAGGTTTGTTACACGCTGGTATTCACTTTGTGGCATTCTAATCAAGGCATCAGCCGCATCTAAAGCCTCCTTTCTGCCTAAAATTCCTTCTCTTCCTGCAGTAGCAGTAGTTCGAGGTTCAGATACGCCTTGGGTTAAGGTGTGGACAATATCACGAGTAATCCGTGAAGGGTTATCTATTTCACGATCACGCAAAGCTATGTAAGTCCTTAACGCCCTTTCGGCATTAGGTGATTGAACAATCCCTTCTAAAAACTTGATCTCTCTACCTTGTTCATTCTTAGAAAGGCTACTAATACTATTCCTCAATTTGGCAGCTTCTGTTTCAGATAAACCACTCTGACGGGCTCTCTCAGATAGGTTGTTAATATCCATTTGCCGTTGAGATTCAGTAGCTTTTTGTGTTTGTATTTGCTTCTCTCTGTCTTGAACACTCTGTGAAACTATTTTTCTGGCTGTCTCAAATCCTTCTTTAACCTTCTCACTTACTTCTTTTACAGCTTCATATGCTCTTTTAGCAGTATCCTCTACAGATTTAACTCCCTTTTTCACCAAATCCTTAGCCCCACTGATTATTGTTTGAAAAAGATTCCTTGATTTCTGAATTTGAATTTTCCTCTCTTGAGTCTTAGTTGAGCGAGATTCTGTAGCTACAGCATTTCCTTTGTTCGAGGCTTTCCGGACAGGATGACCTTGATAATCTCCTGCCTTTTTAGAAATCTTTGTCTCTTCCGAAGGTCCTGGTGTTACTACAGGCCGAGTTTTTACACCTTCTACTTTAGCCATTTTGAATCACCCCTTTCTATAAAAGTTAATTACCTATTTCAATTATCGGCACTATCTTGAAAAAGTTGCTTCATCCACCCAAAAATTTAATTCCCTGATAAACATCTTGAAGCATCAGGTCTAAATACCTCTCCATCTGTCTTAGCATCAAGGCAAAAGCAAGGAGTAACATCAATACACCCATCATTGCTTTTATTGGCATACCTAAGAAAAAAACCTGAATCTGAGGGGCAACACGATTGACAATACCTAATCCTACATCAATTAAGAATAATGTCACTAATGCTGGAGCCGCTAAGGTTAGAGAAATCAAGAAAATATTTCCACTTAATTTAAGAATTAATTCTACCAAAGGGGTAATTCCAGGAGGAATTACCGGGAAACTGTTAATAGGAATTATCTGAAAACCCCTGGCAAAGGCATAAAAAAAGAAATGATGTCCATTAATGGCTAAAATGACAACTATCATTACTTGGAATAAGAACTCTCCCAGCGGAGAGGCTTGGGTAGCCAGATAGGGATCCATTATATTAGCCATGGTAGAACCCCGTTGAAGGTCAATAAATCTACCACATGATTGAACCGCAAAAAAGATTAAAGAAGCAACAAAACCAATAGTAAACCCTACCCAGAGTTCTTTTAGCCAGAGAAAAAATAAGGGAAGGGCACCTGTAGGTAACTCCCCCTGGATATTATCAGCCACCATAGGATAAAAGACAAAGAGAAGGATAATACTTGTCCCTACTTTAATTTGAGGTGGAACTAACCGACCACCTAAAAATGGGGTTTGAAAGATAGTGCCCAGTAACCGAGCAAAAATAAGCCCTGCTATAGCCAAACTTCTATATATATCTATGCCGTGATATTTAAAAAAATTTATGATTATCCATTCCATATAGTTATTATCCTTTCCCTTCTCTAATTTACCACCACTTGAACAAATTTCCCAAAAATTACTTAATATAGTTTGGAAAAGTAGTAAAGAGGTTGTTAGTAAATCTAACCATCAATTCCATTAACCAATTACCACAGATGATGAGTGTAAGGAAAACCACTATTATCTTTGGGACAAAGGTTATAGTTTGTTCCTGGATCTGGGTAGCAGCTTGAAAAATGCTAATAATCAAACCCACAATCAGACTTATTAACACAGGTGGCCCTGAAAGAATCAAAACCAACAAAAGTGCCTCTCTGGAAATCTTAAGCACTAAATTCTCCATCGAAATTCCTCCTGAAAGATAAAATTAGAGATAGCCTATAATTAATCCTTTAGTAATCAAACCCCAGCCGTCAACTAATACAAACAAGAGAAGTTTAAACGGTAAAGAGATGACGGTAGGAGAGAGCATAAACATCCCCATGGCTAAAAGAATATTTGAGATGACCATATCAATCACAATAAAAGGGACAAAGATGATAAACCCAATCTGAAATGCTTCCTTTAATTCACTTATCACAAATGCAGGGATAAGCACAGAGAAGTCTTTGGGAGTAAGCATTTTTCTGTCTTCTGCTTTACGCATGCGTTTACTTAAGGAATAGAAGAGTAATCGTTCTTTTTGATGGGCATGTTTTTTTAAAAATTCCCTCAGTGGTTCTCGTCCTGCTGTCCATGCCTTTGCCACCAAACCAAATGAGGTATCAGAAAAGATTTGGTTAGTAGGACTTTTGATAATATCTTTTACCTCTCGATGTATTTCTAAACCCACAGGAGTCATTATAAATATAGTTAAAATAAAGGCTAATCCTGTAATAACCTGGGTGGGAGGAATTTGTTGGGTGCCTAAAGCACTTCGCAAAATGGAAAGAACAACTGCTATTTTCACAAAAGAGGTCATCATAATCAAAATAAATGGCGCTAATGATAAAACTGCTAAAGCAATAATTAAAGCAAAAGGACGACTTATCACCGGCGTCTCTTGAGCAAAAACAATAGCATGAGAAAAAAGGGGAATCACGGTAATGACTAAAAAAATTAGGATATTACTTCTCCTTCTTGCTATCATCATTATTCTCCTGAAAATCGGGACTCGGGACTCGGGGTTCGGGAAGGCTGGTATCTGCAAGCTTTAGTCTGCGTTGCTTGACTTCAGCAGCCCTGCCCGCATCCTTCCTTATATTTTCATCGTCCTTTGTGTCCCAGCGGGACATGCCCGGTTTCTCCTGTCTTTTATTAGCCTGTAATTGTTGAGTTTGTTGAGAGACAACTTTTTTTATCGCTTCTTGATTAAGTTGGGTTAAAACAAGAGGGCTAATCATCTGTTCAGTTACTCCAATAAGAATATACTCTCCTTCTACCTCTATAATGTAAAGTGTTTTTTTAGGCTCTAATCTAAAATAGTCAACAACCTTTATCATCCTTCCTGTTCCCAGATTTGCTCTCATTGCTCTGGGCACAATCTTTGAGAGGATAAAGTAAGCCACCACACACACAATCCCCAGCGCCACTACCATTCGTAAACACACCATACCAAAATTTAATGTCTCGCTCATTCTTTCTCTCCCAGATTAAAGCTTACAAGATCTATTACTCGTACTCCTAACTCCCCTTCTATATTAACTAACTCTCCCATGGCTAATAATTTCTCTTGAGACCAGAGTTCCACTAACACTGGAGATTCCTTTTTGTGCAACTCAATAATATCTCCTATCTTGAATTGACCAATTTCTTTAATGGATATCTTTGTTTGTCCTAACTGAACTGAAAGTGGAACAACAATCTCTTTAAGTAATTGTTTACTTTTATCTAAACTATTCTCTACAGTTCCTTCTGTTGGAATTGAAAATTGATCTGATTTGTTTTTCTCCATCCTGACACTCCTTTTTGCATCATTCAGTGGTAACTAAAGTTGGGTAATTTTAATCTTTACACAGCCATTATCAGCTGAGACTATTTCTCCCTTTACCCTTTCTATATTACCCTCTCCTATTTGAAAAGATACCTCTCCTTTTAATCCCCTTTCACCTACCTCTATGGTATATTTATCTAACAATATTACATCATTTATCTCCAGGTTTTCTATATCTTGAAAGGAGAGACTGACTTCTCCTATTTGTGCCCTAACCGGTATGGTTAAATCTTCTATTTGAACCCATCTTGAATGCTCAAAAAACCCTGAAGATTTTTTATTAGACTCTATTAACAGACTTTGAACTAAACTTAAAGGAAATAATAAGTTAACAAATCCTTTTTCCTCTCCGAGACTAATCTCAAAGAGCATAATTACTACCTCTAAGTCGCCATCCCTAATTAAAAGATTTAAATCTTCTGAATGAGTGCTTAATCTTTCTAATCGAAGTTCTATGGTTAAAGATTGATGAAGAAAACGCATTACTTTAAGCAAAAGATACTCTAATATTCCTTCCTCAATATCCGTTAATGGCTTAGATAAACAAAGGTTTTCTTCTTTTTCATTTAAGTTTAATAATCTATTGATAAGACAGAGGGATAATTCGGGATCGATTTCTACTCCTACTTTTTTATCTAAGGCATAGATATTGATTATCCCACAAACTGGAAATTCAGGCAAGGTGTTTTTATACCCTTCAAAAGACTCCCTTTTTATTTTTATAATCTTAATCTTTACTGGAGTGTGCATATATTCTTCTAAAGCCAGGCAAAGTTTTTTAATAAAATCATCTTCAAAATTAGTTGCTGATAAATAATCTGAGAACCCTTTTATCAAGTATAGTTCATCATAAGTTATCCTGGGCAGGTGGTTAAATGAAAACAGGGTTATATTTTTGGTATTCTTCATTTTCCCCTCATACTGTATAATCTCTGGTATTATTTGATCCTGGGTAAATTGAAATATACTCTTTTTTCCTTACTCGTTTAATTGATATATCATCTGAGGAGGTTTCTATTTCTGGTGAATGTTGTTTTTTCTCATCATAGGAGGAAGAATCTTTGCCTGAATGAGATGGTCCGATAAATATTTGTTCTATCATTAATCCCCTTTTTATGAAATTATTTTCTAACAAGGTTTTATTAGATTCAATTAGATTTTGAATATCATCCGAGTTCGTAATAAACGAGATAGAGACCTTTCCTTCTTGACTGTTACTTATCTTTAATTTCAGTCCTCCTAATATCTCGGTTTTTAGGTCAAATTGAAACTCAGTGCGACCAAGTTCATTGGTACCTACCCTTACACTTTGGACAATCTTATCAATTTCCTGCGGGGGTAATATTTGGTCTAAGCTTAATTTGGTCAAGGAAGGAGAGGGTGCTTGAACAACCTCGGGTGGTTTAGTCAAGATAGCAGGCATTATTTGGCCTAAGATAACAGCTTCCTGGTTTATTTGAGGGGTAGAAATCTGCTTTTTTTTATCAAACTCGGGTGATTGACTTAAATGCCCTATGTTTGTGTGAGAAATAGTCTTCAGGTTAGACACGGGTAGTTGAGTATCTTCCTTTTTAATAAATGTGGCAAATGGTTTTTTGGGAGGAGAAATTTCTGACTTTTCTTTTTTTTCTCCCGCAGAAGGATAAGTTGAGCTAATAGTTGAAATGTCCTTTGTTGAGTCAATCTGTTTCATAATCTTCTCCTGAAAATAAGTAAGTAGAAAATAGAGAGTAGAAAGTAGAAAGTAAAAAAAACATCACTCCTCACACCTATCTCCTTACCTCCTACCTTCTATCTCCTACCACTATTTTCATCCTCATTTGTGAACCCACGGTTCATGAGCGTTTCTCCTGAAAATGTCTGTAACTTGTTGTAATTGCTTGACTTGCAAAACTACATTTTCATCGTCCTTTGTGAGTCGCAGATTCATGAGCGTTTCTCCTGAAAAAGACCGTTGTCCGTGAGCTGTGGAACGAAAAGCGGACAACGGACACGGATATGCCTCTTCCTGCGCATGTCAGGAACAAGATTTCATCCTCTTATGTGAGTCGCAGGTTTATATCCGCTTCTCCTTCTAAAGTCTATCTTTAAATGAGTAACGAAGTCCACCAATCTCATCTTGTTCTTTTTGTTCTTTTTTAAGTATTTGCTTCTTTATTTGAGTTAACCAATTCTCTTTATGTTTTTCAATTACTTGCCGTTCTTTACAGGCTTGAATGAGTTTTTCTCTGGCTTGGTTGACCCTAAGCTGCGCCTTTTTTACCTTTATCTGCTGTTGGTCAATATCCTTTTCTATCTCTACTATTTTATTCTCAAGGGCTTGCTTATAATTTCGATATTGGGCAATTTCGTATATCATCATCGAATTTTGAAATAAATTTTCATTAATTTCGTCAGAAAGGTTTTGTAATTGTTGTTGCACCTTTTCTTTTTCTGTTTTGAGCAATCTTTCTTTTTCCTCTTCTTGTTTAAGTTTTGATTTTTCCTCAGCCATTTCAAGTGTAGCTTCTTCCTCTTTTTTTATTTTAATTTCTAAGAGGCGTTGAAGTGGATAAGCTGAATCTTTCATAAGCATAATACTCCTATGCAAATATTGCTACTAATCCTTCTATTTCTTCTTCAAAACTTATCTTTTCTTCAACTTTTTGTTGTAAGAAATTATTTACCTCCTTTATCTTACGGAGGGCATAATCCACCTCTGGATCAGAACCCTCTTCATAGGCGCCAATCTTAATCAACTCTTTATTCTTCTCATAAGTAGCAATGACCTCTCTTAATTTTCTTGCCGCTTGTAGATGTTTTTCAGAAATGATATTATCCATTACCCGACTGATACTTTCACAAACATTGATAGCCGGATAGTGTCCTTTGCTGGCTAAATCTCGAGTGAGAATAATATGTCCATCTAAGATTGCTCTTACTTCATCAGCTATAGGTTCGGTCATATCATCTCCTTCAACCAGGATAGTATAGAAGGCGGTAATGGAGCCTTTATCAGAATTTCCTGCTCGTTCTAATAGTTTAGGTAAGATAGCGAAAACAGAGGGAGGAAATCCTTGTCGTGCAGGAGGTTCTCCGGCGGCTAAGCCTACTTCTCGTTGCGCTCGGGCAAATCGAGTAATCGAATCCAACATAAGAATTACCTGTTTCCCCTGGTCTCGGAAATATTCGGCAATAGTAGTAGCAACATAACTTGCCTTTAATCTAACTAAAGATGGTTGATCTGAGGTAGATACCACTACTACCGAACGCTTTAATCCTTCTTCCCCTAACTCCTTTTCCAAAAAATCATTTACTTCTCTGCCTCTTTCACCTATCAAGCCAATGACATTCACCTCTGCTTTGGTATTGCGAGCAATCATACCCATAAGGGTGCTTTTTCCTACCCCAGCTGCGGCAAAAAAGCCCATGCGTTGACCTTCACCACAGGTTAACAAACCATCAATTGCTTTTACTCCCATAGATAATGCCCTGGTGATGCGTTTTCTTTGGAGCGGGTTGGGTGGCGAATTATAGACTGGATATTCTTCCATCGAGAGGAATGGCCCCTTTGTTTCAATATCCATAGGTTCACCTAATCCATTTAATATCCTGCCTAATAATTCATTTCCTACCTTTACTGTAAAAGGCCGGTAAGTGGGAATGACTTCATTCCCTACTCCAATGCCACTAATATCTCCTAAAGGCATCAAGATAGTCTTGTTTTGATCAAATCCCACTACTTCAGCTTTAACTAAGAGATTTTCCTTAGATTTTTTAATATAGCAAATATCTCCTATCTGCACCTGAGGAACAGAAACCTTAACTGTTATTCCTGTTACCTCAATCACCTTCCCTACTACGCGTAGAGGAGCAATACCATCTATCATTTTAATAGCTTCCTCTAACATCCCCATATTTATCACCTTCCTAAAGACAAAAGGGTCTTTTCTATCACTGATAACTGGGTATCTATTTGAGCATCTATCCTCCCTATCTCTGTTTCAATGACACAACCATCTAAGGCTATTTCTGAATCTGTTTTAAATTCTATATCTCTTGCTTTTTCTAAGGTGTTAAGAAGGTCATTTTTTCTTACCTTTAATTTTTCAATATCGTCCGCGTTGACGCGTATAATTATCCTTTCTTGTTCTTTAACTGCTTGAAGTGCTTCTTTCACAATGGTTGTAATTTTCCATTGGTCTAAGTTAAGCTCTTGACCAATTATCTTTTTAGCAATTTTTATGGACAATTCAACCAGCTTAGGTTCCGCGGAGGTGAACCATCTTTTTCTTTCCTCCTTTGCCTTAAGGAGGAGTTCTGTAACCTGAGCTAATCCTTCTTGATAACCTTTTTCATACCCCTGGGTGATAGCTAATTCTTTTTCTTTTTCTGCCTGGCTTTTAATCATCTCTACTTCTTTATTTGCCTGCTCAATAATCTTCTCTGCCCTCTCCTGAGCTAAAATAACTGGTGCTTTTATCACCTTGTCTTTTTCCATTTTAAGAGGTGTCTTGGAAAAACCACATTTTTCTCCTTTAATTATCTTTTCCTTTTGCCTAAGAAAATCATCAACAATCTTTGGTCTTTGTTCTTTTTGCCATATTCTGCCTACCTTCTTACCTTCATAGACCTCTTCTAATTCATCTGCTTTTTTTAACATCTTTTTAAAATTTACCCTCTTATCGTCAGTCATATTTTTATCCTTATTCTTCTATCACAGATTCAATTAATTTATATAGTTTATCTTTTTCCTGTTGGGCAAGGGTGAACTTGGGTTCTTTTAAATAGAGGTATATTTTTTCTGCATCTTCAATGGGAAGTTTTTGACAGATTTGGGTAATTACCTGTTTATTTTCACCCAATAATAGCGCAGATAATATCAGCAGACCCACCTCTTTAAAAAGATCTTCTATCTGATGAAAGGTTTTCTTAACATAAGTTATCCAGGTGCCAAATCTTTCTTGAGAGAATTTAATCTCTTCATTATCTATCTGTGTTAATTCTCTCATTTTTATAGAAAGTTCTTCTCTCTCTTTTCTATGGAGACTATAGTATAATTGTGTCCAGTCATTTTCATTAATTCCTTTAATGGCTCTAGCTACTTCTCTCAGTCCTATTTCTCTGATAAATTTTAAAAAATTCTCTTCTTTTAATAAAACTATCTTACTAACCTTTCCGCCTAAGTTTTTCATTGAAATAAACCTATTTTCAAACTTTTTTCTTATTATTTTAGACATCTCTGAAGATATATTTACCGATTTGAGAGGAGATAGAGAAAGATTCTCTTTCAATTTCTCAGAAAAGATAGCTAAAATGTCGTTTCTTTTATTAGGAGGAAGATGCTTTAGAATAAAACTAATAATAAATGGTCGTTCTTTTTGGAGATTTTTAGCTAACCAGGTAGGGTGTATTTCTTCTATTTTGAAAAGTTTTTTTTGATTTTGGAGATACTGTAGTTCCTCTGATAAGAACCTTTTTCTTTCATCTTGAGAGAGATTTAACAATTTATCACATTGTTGTTTAAAAATTGCTTCTCTATTCACTGGAAGGTAGTGAAGTAATTCATCACACCATTTCTCCTCAATTACTAATAATACTTGTAAACTTCTTTCTTTTTCTGTTAGGTTAGTGAGAGAGAACATATAATTTCTCCTGTTGATTATCAGGTTTGGTATTGAGAAATTTTTCGCTTTAAACTCTGGATCTTTATCACACTTATCACTAAAAAGATAGAGATAACTACAATGAGAATAAGAAGAACGCCAATTATTATTGGGAGATATGAAAAGGGGATGAGACTGTTTTTTGCTTCTGAACTAAGCTTAGGCTGACGGAATAAAACAATTACCGCTACATTTTTAGGTGATAATCCTTCTACCGCGTTAGCTACTAAGTTTTGGATAGATTCTCTCCTCACTATCCTCTCCCCCTCATATTCTATAAGGACAGAAGCAGTGGGTTTTGGTCTTTGACTCTCGTCTTCATAGAATAGATTTGTCTCTGGCATAGAGATATGAACCCTGGCATTAACTACACCGCTTATAGTTTTTAATGTCTTAGAGATTTCTCCGCAGAGGGATTGAAGAAAAAGGGCTTTTTCTTCAGTGGGAGTAGGAATTAAATTAGTATTACTAAAGATTTCAGTTACCCCTTTTTCCTTTTCTCCAGGTAATTTATAGTCTTGAAGTAATCTGCAGGCTGCTTTTGCTTGACTCTCTTTTACGACTACTTTCCATTTTATCTCCCTTTTGCTTTCTTCTTTTATCTTTTTGGCATAAATATTATGATTGTGGAGCACAACTAATATTTTGTTCGCTTCATCTTCACTCAGACCATGATGTAATTCTACCGTCCCACAACCGGTTAAGACTAAAATAGATAAGATAAGAAAACTTAATTTTACCTCTTTAAGTTTATTTTTTTTATCTCGTTCCATAATACTTTCCTTAATAATAGCCTAAACCTGCGTCTGCATAATTGTTTTTAATCCATCAGCCGTTTTCCCTACCGCTTTACTTACCAGTTCAATCTCCTGCGAGAGGCGATAAACTTCGGCTTGAAGAGCTAAAAGCTCTTGGGGCATAAATGTTCTTGTACCACTAAAAAGGAGGCGGTTTATTTCATCTAATCTCTGATAAGAGTTGTTTAAATCAATAGCAACTTTACCTACTCCTTCAATCATCTCATTTCTACTGCTTTGTTCTACCTTTTGCGATAACAGAGTATCTTCAGAAGATAAGGAAGTAGGTTCAACATTCGCCACTTTTTCCATCAACTGATGGAAGTTAGATTTAGGTAATTGTTGAGTTACCTCTGGACTAATTGCTTCACTGGGTATCTTTACAGGTATGCTGGATATTGGGAGACTCATCTTTCTCACCTTCCTTTCTTAAATATTTTAGACCATTAATTGATTTAATTTTTTTATCGCATTGGTATGAATTCGAGAAGTCCATGATTTAGAAAATCCTAATCTTTCTCCTATTGCCTCAAATGTAAGTCCTTGATAATAATACAGTTCAATTACCTCATTCTCTATCGAAGAAAGTTTTTTCCTGGCTTGTTTTAGTAATTCAAAACATTCTTTTGTTTCATATATCTCATGAGGATTTGCCTCATTTGTGACCATAAAATCTTTATCTTTTTTGCCCTCCTGTTCTCTTAGACTCTCTAAGGAAACAATATAAATAGAAGCTAAAGATGAGATAATCTCTTTTATTTCAAAGGCTTCTTCTTGCGTGGTTCTTTTTATTACCTCTTGTTTACTTTCTTGAAAATCTCCCAGGAACTGATTTGCACCTTCTTCAAAGAGTTTTAGCTTTTTATATTGGCTTCTGGGTATCCACCCCATTTTGCGCAATCCGTCATAGATTGCTCCTTTAATTCGATAATAAGCAAAGGTAGTAAATTTTACCTCTCTTTTGGGATCAAACCGCTGCGATGCCTCTACTAATCCAATCTTTCCGTATCCAGCTAAATCTTCAATATCTACCTCGGGTACATGTTGAGATATTTGCCTTGCCAGGTGATAGACATAGGGAAGATATTCTATCACTCTTTCTTCTTTGTCTTCAATTTTCTCCACTTTTTAAATTTCCTACTCTTTTTCCCTTCTGGCTCAGAAGATTATACTTACTTATATGAAACAAGCAATTTTTCTACTTGTTTTGAAAGTAATGGATCTGATTGAATAAAATTAGTAATGAATGTATTCGCTTCACCCAATTTAATCTTTGCATGACAAAATCGTTCTTTTATTACCCAATCTACTATTTTAGATATAGCTCCCGGTAAAGAATCTATCCTCTTTTCTCTAAACTGTTTTGAAATATTTTCTATTTCTGTTAAAAATGGGTCTTTTATCTTTTGTAAATTATCTATCTTATCTGGCTGATTTTGAAAAGAAGATTTTATCTTTTCTTTAAATTGGGTAGTATCCTCTTGTTCTATCTTATTCTCAAGGATAAAAGGCACTGACTCTTGTTTTCCCGAAATTCTCATTTTACTTCTCCAATAGCTTGAAGTAAAGATTTAGCCAAATTTTTCGCACTCTCTTGAGCATCAAGTTTCTCTACCTCTTTGAGTTTAGCTACCGCCTCTTCTCTTTTTTGATTAGCTAAGAGGCCCTTAGCTACATAGACTTTGCTAATTCCATCTTCCGGATTTAAGCTTAATGCCTTTTGAAAATAGGATAAAGCTTCTTTTGGCTTGCCCTGATCAAAATATAGATTCCCTAAAGCAATTTGAACCACTTCACTATTTGGAACCAGTATTTCTACCCCTTCAAAGATATCTTGAGCTTCTTTAAACCTTCCTTTAGCCAGATTCAAATAACCTGACTCCATTAAGCAACTAAGTTCTTCATTATCAACATCCATAATTTTTTCCATAAATAGATTCACCTTTATCCTTTAATATTTCTAATAGAAGACATTCTGGCATCGTGATCGGTTTTCATAATATTACTTTGTGTTTGAAAGGTTTGGGAGATATTTTGAATCTGCATTTGGAGTTGAAGAAGGTCCATATTACTCTTCATCATACTATTCATCATCTCTCCCTGGTCTTGATTTCCACCTAACAATTTGCTTACTACAGCGCTTCCAATAGGTCCTGCGGCCATCCCTGCGGTAGTAACGGCTGCTACTTTCGCCCCCTCAGCTAATTTCTCCGCAAAGGCAGCTGAACCCGTTTTGGTAGGTCTACCTACATCTCCAATAGTTTTATTAATCCCTATGTTTGGATCAATTGTAATACCCATTTTTTTATACCTCCTTTTTCTCTTAAAATTTTGTTCTCTATTTAAATTATCGAAGTATTTTTAAAAAAGTTGCTTTTTACCATAAAATATTATTTAAATATCACAAAATAATCCACTTTGTAAAGCTAACTGCCGTCGTAGAGATAGTGCTCTGTCACCATTCCAGTGATTGATTGGCCGTTGTCCCCCGCTGGCGGGGGTAGGGGGTGGATTCTTCTATTTCAGATTTCATATTCCACCCCCTTAATCCCCCGCCAGCGGGGGACATCAATTGAATGGCGACAGAGCAATAGTTTAATTTACTCTTTTTGTTTCTAATTCTTGTTTTATCTTTTCCAATTCGTTCATCAATTCCATACTTGTTTCATAACCCTTCATTACTTTCATTGCCCTTTCTTTTTCCATTTGATTCTTTGCCTTTTCCAGAGATAAATTTAGCTCTCGCATTGATTTCTCATAAATCCTTTTAATCTTTTCCACTCCATCTTTTTCGTCTAATAGGCTTTGAAGATAGGGAAAATGAAATACAAAATCTTCTTTTTTCTCCTCTCTTTTAAATATAGGTTTAGTTTGAATCTCTTCTCTTTCTCCTATCTTGAATGGTTTTAGTTCTTCATCTGTCATTTCTTATCATCCTCCTAATAATTCTGTTAAAAGACTTGTGCAAAATGTATCTTGACCATCTCATTTATATTTGAACTTTTGCATTTTTTTTAGGTGTAATAAAGGAAATTTGGAAAAAACTGGAAAAAGAGGAAAAAGAATTTTATGTATAACTAACTATATTTCTTATACTTAGAGGAAAATACTTCTTTTCCCTTTTTCCCCTCTTTCCCATTTCCCCTTATTTACACAAGAGATTGAAATACAAAGTGTTAGCGAAAAACGCAAAAGTTTAGTTTATATAAAAAAGTATATCATATAATTTTTATTTTTGTCAACAAATTTTTTTGAGGGTGTTGAAAAAATCTTGATGTCAACTAAGCAGATTATCTCTTTTTTATAGATTTGGCATCTTTTATCACCCAAAACTCACCCCAAACCCGCCCCGTAACTAAAAACTATTTGCAACGCTCTCTTGTAGTGAAATCAAATAGCTGGAGCGGCCGATGGGACTCGAACCCACGACGTCAAGCTTGGGAAGCTTGCATTCTACCACTGAATTACGGCCGCTCAATTATTAAATTAATGGTAACTATTCACCGCAGAGACGCGGAGACACAGAGAAAAAATTAAAATCTCTTGGCTATACGCTTAATTCCATCTCTTAGAACAGAAACATTAAAACAATCTAACTTAAATCCTTTATATATTACAGGTAATTCAACTTGTCTTTTGAAAGCTAACCCCCACCATAGATAGTTCATAACATAAACACTCTTCATATGCAGATTCTAATAGACATGGACCTAATGTCTTATGTATTTCAATTGCTGCACCAATAATTTTTTCTGTTATCTGATTTATTTCCATGTTTTCTCTGTTCCTCTGCGTCTCTGCGGTGAATAGTTACTTATTTACTATTCTTTTCAATATCTTACCCGGGATAAATACAGGCACCCTTCGTGCAGGAATAGGTACTTTCTTACCAGTAGAGATTATTCTTCCTTGCCGCGGTGCTCTATCTTTTACCACAAAAACGCCTAATCCCCTTATTTCTAATCTCTTGTCCTTATTTAATCCATTTATAATACTCTTTAAAATAACATCAACTACCTGCTTCGCCTCTTTTTTATCAAGATTTATTTTTGAGGCAACCCTCTTTATTAACTCATCTTTCTTCATTTGCTATCACACCCCCTTTTGAGTTTGGAACGCTCTCGGATAAAATTAACCCTTGATTTTACCACAGTTACAGTTACTTATGTTTATGTTTTACCCCCCAGCTTAAAATCTTTACCTACATCTTTTACCAGACGGATGCAGTCAAAATTCCAAATTCCAAGCACCAAATCCCAAATAAATTCCAAATTCCAATCGCCAAATTCCAAAGTTCATTCTTTTTGTTAGACACAAGATGAATTCCGCAGATTTTCAAGATTTTAAACATATTAGCCACAGATGAACACGGATGAAACACGGATTTTTTTGTTGTAGGGACAGGGTTTGTTCCTGTCGGTGCCGGGAATCAAATAAAATGCGATGAATAACCGAGTTAATGCCTGTGTGGCTGAATTATTTAATTTTTTTATTATGCTGATAATCTGCGAAAATCTGTGTCCTATTATGGTTTGGAATTTTGAATTTTGGTCATTGGAATTTATTTGTCTTTTGGAATTTGTGATTTGGAATTTTGTAATTTGCTCATATTCCCTCTTATCTCCTCTACCTTCTCTGATATTTTTATCCGAGAGACTTCATTTGGTAACTGAAATTTATCTGAAGGAACAATAAAACCTCCTGAAATGACTAACTTTAAACCTTCTTCCACAGAGATATTTAACGGTATAATTTCACTCAGAGGTGCAACAATTAAAAATCCAGAGGCAATATTTAACGCTGTTGGGAGATAAATATTAACCACTTCTTTACCCGTAGAGTTGCCTATTTGTGGGTTTGCCTCTGAGGTGATAAATCCTACGGCGTAAATCCCTTTACGCGGATATTCAACTAATACTACTCGTGAAAAGGATTCTTTGCCTCTCATCAGGAATATTTCTATCAATTGCTTAAAACCTGTGTAAATATTACTTACTATCGGGACACGAGCTAAAAGTTCCTCAAACCACGCAATAATAGTCTTCCCAATGAAACTTGCCATCAAAAGACCTATGACTAAAATAACCATAATCGTAATTATTAAGCCGGCTAATGGAACAATTAATTTAATGGCTGGGAGTTTTAAATCTAAAAGACCAGAAAGAGGCAAACTTAGTAAGTTTATAACAAACTTTAAAATAAACCACCCAACAACTACCGTTGCCATTACTGGTAAAGAAGTAAATAATCCGGTAAAAAAGTAAGCCTTTAATTTTGTCTTTGAAAATAGCTTCATAACTAATTTTATATTATATTCTAAAATTAAAATATGTCAAGAGTTTTTTTTCAATATGTTTTTTATTGACGAGTGTAATTTGTAAGCGTTCACCGCAGAGACACAGAGACGCAGAGAAAAAATTAAAAACTATTTACCAGTCGCAGGATTCCATCACGGATTTTCATCAGTGCAAGCTTTTGAGGACCGACATCTCATGATTGATTAACAATTTGGTTTTGATGTCCTATTGTCGTGTTGAACAAATAACACACGGAATTTGATTCTGGTAACTGGTGATTGGTAACTGGTAATTGGTAACTGGTAATTAAATACCGTTCGGCTGAGGTAATCGGTCAGTTATTGGTGGGAGAAAGGCATAAAGATTAAATTTCCCGC
>JBFLXS010000004.1 GCA_040755795.1 bacterium
GATGGTGGTTGGCAACAACGAACTCCGGCAATGGCTGCTGGTCTAACCGACCACGTTTGGAGTATAGAGGAATGGCTTACCTATCCGGTTAGAGGAAGTTAGCTAATTTCGGACACCACCGAAATTTCCTCCACTGGCAGAGAATCAAGAAGGATAGAAGATAAAAGTCAGAAGGAGAAAAACCCTTGAGCCTAATTACGGACACGGATACCGGACACGATTCACGAATTTTCAGTGTTTCATCTATGTCCATCTGTGGCTGAATAGTTACATTATTTTTGCTTGACAGATGTTAAATAATAGAATATAGTTAGGAGTAGGACAAATGAACGAATATAAATCTTTCACTATTCATGACCTGCCAATTTCGGAAAGACCGCGGGAGCGATTGCAGAAATTTGGCGCGGAAGCACTCTCTGCTCAGGAGATTTTAGCCTTGATTTTAGGAAGGGGGATTGCTGGGGAGTCGGTAATGGTTACTGCTCAAAGGTTATTGACTACCTTTGGCAATGTCAAGGCAATCTCCGAAGCCTCGCTTGAAGAATTGGCAAAGGTGCGTGGCATAGATCAAGCCAAAGCCTCGCAAATCAAAGCCGCATTTGAGCTGGCAAAAAGAGGCGATGAGGAAGTAGGAGAAAGGGTTTCTATAAAATCTGCTGAAGATGTAGCTAAATTAGTCAGACCAAGACTTAAAGATAAGAAAAAGGAATATTTCTTAATCTTATCTTTAGATACAAGGAACAATCTAACCAAAATTAGCGAAATATCCATTGGTAGCCTGAATGCCAATTTAGTTCATCCAAGAGAGGTTTTCAAAGAGGCAATCCAATCCGTTGCCAATTCGGTAATTTTGGTTCACAATCACCCCTCGGGAAATCCAGAACCATCAGAGGATGATTTACTAATTACTAAACGGCTCATTGAAGCAGGCAAAATATTAGGCATAGAAATAACCGACCACATCATCATCGCTAAAACAGGATTCTATAGCTTTAAGGAGAAAAGGCTGATTTAAAAGTAGGAGTAATTATATGGCAAGAAATCATATTACAGAACTTGAAAAACGGTTGTGGGATGTAGCGGATGAATTACGGGCTAATTCCGATTTAAAATCATCTGAATACTCTCCACCGGTTTTAGGACTCATCTTTTTGAAATATGCAGATTATCGGTTTACCAAACAAGAGAGGATGCTTTCTGAAAAATCAAGTAGTCGTCGTAAGATTGGTAAAACAGATTATCAGGCGGCTGGTGTTATGTATCTACCTGATGAAGCACGATTCTCTTACCTGCTAAATCTTCCTGAAGGTGCTGATATTGGCAGAGCAATAAATTCTGCAATGAAGGCGATTGAACGAGAGAACGAAATAGAACTCAAGGGTGCCCTTCCAAAGACATACAACAGGTTCAAAAACAATCTGTTGGTAGAACTACTTAAACTTATGTCATCAATTCCCGAAGATATAGAAGGAGATGCCTTTGGTAAGATTTATGAGTATTTTTTAGGCAAATTTGCAATGAGTGAAGGTTCAAAAGGAGGCGAATTTTTTACTCCTACTTCTGTGGTTAAGTTAATTGTCTCTGTGATTCAGCCGTTTCATGGGAAGATACTTGACCCGGCCTGTGGTTCGGGTGGTATGTTTGTCCAGAGTGCTGAGTTCGTTGAAGAACACAAAAAGCGGGCAATTGATGAAATCAGCATTTATGGACAGGAGAAGACCAGAGAAACAGTCAATCTCTGCAAGATGAATCTCGCTATCCATGGCCTTTCTGGTGATGTTTTACAGGGTAATTCCTACTATGAAGATCTTCACGATATGGTCGCCAAGTTTGATTTTGTGATGGCTAATCCACCGTTTAATGTCAACCGGATTGATAAAGAGCGTATTAAAAATGATAGAAGACGCTTTCCGTTTGGTATGCCTTCAGTGGACAACGGTAATTATCTCTGGATTCAGCTTTTTTACAGTGCCTTAAATGAAAAAGGACGGGCAGGGTTTGTTATGGCCAATTCAGCAAGCGATGCCAGAGCAAGTGAGCTGGAACTGCGAAAAAAACTAATTGAAGACAGGTCTGTTGATATAATGATTGCTGTTGGTTCTAACTTCTTTTATACGGTGACCCTGCCTTGCACATTATGGTTTTTAGATAAAGGTAAACACAATACAGATCGTAAGGATAAGGTGCTTTTTATTGATGCAAGAAAAATCTATCAGCAGATAGACCGAGCACATCGTGAATTTTTACCAGAGCAGATAGAGTTTATTGCTAATATCGTTCGCTTATATCGGGGAGAGGATATTGAAATAACACATGGCAGTGAGAAACTGACAAAAGAAACATTCCCAAAGGGCAGGTATCAGGATGTTGCTGGTTTGTGTAAAGTTGCGACATTGAAAGAGATTGAAGAACAAGGCTTTAGTTTAAATCCCGGACGATATGTGGGCGTAGTTGAAAAGGAAGTAGAGGGTTTTGATTTCCAAGAACGGCTTGAAGAACTGAATGAAGAGCTGGAAGTTTTAAATACAGAAGCAAAAGAGTTACAAGAACAAATATCAGAAAATGTGGCAAAGATTCTGGAGAAGGTGTAAATAAGGAAAAAGGGAAAATAGTGGAAAAAGGGGGAATTTATTTTTATGTAGAGGGATTTGAAAATAGGACGCAAGATGTATACGCAGATTTTCAGGATTTTTTATTTTAATTAATCTGCGAGAAAAATCTTAAAGTTCTATTAACTTGGATTTGAAATAAAATTCTTTAATATTTTCCCCTTTTCCCCTACTTTTCCATTTCCCCTTACTTACACCTGAATAGTTACAAGAAAATAACAGAAATCACAAATTTAAGAGGATTTTGTGATTTTTGTAAATTTGAAAGATTATGAATAAGAAAAATTCAAACAAAAGCAAAAACACTTTAATTTCAAACAGTCTTTTTAAAGCCGTTAAACAACTTGTAAAATTAAACGAAAAAGTCAAAGCACTTGGTATCTTTGTTGATGACCGTGAATTGCTTGAGTGTCCAAAATGTGGACTTATGGAAGATATAGATATTTATGGAAGGTTGTTTACTGTTTTTGAAAAAGAGCCCAATAAAGATACCGGGTTAAGATTTAAAGAAATAAGAAATAGTAAAACTTTCCGCTGCCCGAATTGCGGAGAGCAAATATCAGGAAATGTTGTAGAGATATTGGAGGTGAAATAAATATGGAGGATAAAGCAAACCTGAGTGTTGTTTCATCATCCCTAACTCCTGCGTATTGGGATAACAAATTCCAATTAGGGTCGAGAGAACTTTTAATAGAAATTATGGGACCAAAACCTACTGAGGAAGAATCGAAAACTCTTAATGAAAAAGGCATCAGAGATAAATGGAATGAATTTCTTTTACAAGGGCAAATTTACATATCTAAACTTCTAAAAGCAGAAAATCTATCGTTTTTATTTGGTGCCGGTCCTTCGATTCCTCTTGGGGCTGTAACCATCAGAAATATTCCCCTTAAGTTGGAATATCAGATTAATCGGGCATTTTCTACCGATTCTGACGATATTAAATTGTTTTATGAGATTTTAGAACACCTAAAGGGCTCAAAACCCTTCAGGCAAAAAAATGTCCAAGAAAGGATAGAAACTATTAAGCAACTAACTGATAAAGGAAATACCGAAAATATAAAGGAACAAGAGATTAAAATTACCCTTGAGGATTTATTATCTTTTTTGTATTGCTTAAGAAGTGCTATCTGTACTCCATTTAAAAAACAGAATAATTTCCTTCCCACAAATATAGTATCTCTAAATAATGGCGAAAAAGAAATTAAAGTAAGATTACAAGTGCTGGATAATTTGATAACAGCAATCAAGAGAGAATATTTTTCTCTACTCTCAAAAGTTCCTGACCCTTCAATTAAAAATCCTTTGACTGCACACAAGCAGTTCCTTAAGAAGATCTTAACAAGACCATTAAATCTGAGAAGACCTAAAATATTTACAACCAATAATGACCTATTAATCGAGCAGGCAATGGATGAATTAGGCATTATGTATCTAGATGGTTTTGTTGGAACAATACGACGAGCATTCCGTCCCGAATGTTATAATTATGACTTTTACTTCCCTTCAACCTCAACAGAGGGTAAAGTTCATCGCATCGACCAAGTAATTCATTTCTACAAAATTCATGGTTCCATTAATTGGGTAACATCTTTTGATTCACCAGAAAATATATATGGTATTGAAACAAAAGACATAAAAACAATAGAGAAAGAAGAAAAATATCGTGAAGTCATGATTTATCCAACACCTCTAAAACATGAATTTACTTTGGATTTTCCATATTCTGACCTTTTTAGACGTTTTGCAGACGCTATAACCCAACCACAATCTGTTCTCGTAATAATAGGATATAGTTTTGCAGACGAACATGTTAATAGAATAATTTATCAAGCCTTAACAATTCCTTCCTTTACTTTATTGATAGTGGATCCTCTCGCGGATAAGAATGAAGAAATTAAAAGATTAATTACACTTGAAGATAGCCGTATCCATGTCATATCAGGCTGGGATATAGGTGCATTTGAAAATTTTACCAAAAAGCTCTTACCCGATATAAAAGAATTGGATGTCTATGAAAAATCGGCAAAGAGTGCCCGGCGCATGTTGAGAGTAAAGGAAGACGAAAATTTTTCTTCTGAGGAGGAAGAATAAACAATGAGTAATGATAGAACCATCGGAAGGATTGTCTTAGTAGATAGTTACAAAGCCATCGTTGAAATAGATAAGGATCTTAAAAGTCTCACTAAGACCGCTTTTACAGGAACCTACGATTTTGCAAGGATAAATTCTTATGTGATTATTCCTGTCGGAAGCTCAAAAATAGTAGGGATGATAAGCAGAGTTCAATTAACCGAGGAAGCAGAAGGACCTACAAGTAAAACAACGATAGTTCTTCCTGAAGCAAAACGTATTATGACTGTAACTATGATAGGAACGATTGGAGAAAGACCAGAGGGAAAACAAGAATTCTACCAAGGTGTCATTTCCTTCCCAGCATTGGATAACCCTGTATGGTTCATAGAAAAAGAGGAATTAGATATACTTTTTGACAAATCGCCTTCAGGTGAAGATAGTAAGTACAGAATTCCTATTGGAACTTCCATTGTTTTTCCAGAATACCAAGTTAGAATTGACCCAGACGCATTTTTTGGTAAACACGCTGCGGTAATTGGTAGCACAGGTTCGGGTAAATCCTGCACAATTGCCTCAATTCTTCAATCAATATTTGAAATGAAAAATGTCAAAAACGCTCATTTTGTAATTTTGGATACTAATGGCGAGTACGGAGAAGTTTTTAAGGGGCGTAAACAACCGTATGATTTTCTTCATATTAAGGATTTAAAAATTCCATACTGGTTTATGAATTTCGATGATTTTCGTACCTTGTTTAAAGCAAGCGAAGGCACACAAGCCCCTGTATTGCGAGATGCTATTGTTGACGCAAAAAATGAATCTTTACAGATTAAGACATATAATTTGGAAGCACGAATTATAGAAAATGCTCTACGAAGTGTATCAGCACAAGTCGAACGTACTGGAAATCAACAGATGCATAATAGGCGTAATGCTGCAAAAACAATTTCTAAACTTATTGATCGGGTTAGAGACTGGGAAGCCAATTGCAGTGATCCCCAAATAAAGGAAGTGTTTAAAAAAATAATTGAAAAACTTTCTAACATGCAAAGTGCAGGTGGAATAGATACAAGTCAAGATCAAGATAGTATCGATTGGAATACCTATAAAAAAGATATGAAACCAGACGAAGTTGAAAATATTTTTAGGATTTCCGAAGATATTGAAGAGAATTTACTTAATGAACTTACAATGAGTAGTGTAACACGAGGGTATGATATTAGCGTGGATACTCCCACATTTTTCGACAAAACCTATTTTAGAAAAACAAGTATTAATAATGCTATGGAGGTACAACCCGGCAAAGAGGATAGAAGACTTGCAGAATACTGTGCGACTCTACTACTAAGAATTGACAGTTATTTTAATGATAAAAGATACGACTTCTTATTCCATGAATATAAAAAACATCCTCATTCATTAGCTTTATTTTTAAGGTATATTTTTGGAAGATTACAAGAAACACCGAAAGATACTACTTTTTCCAAAGATGCAAAGGCAGATTTGCCTTATCTAAATGAGTTTGAGGGAAACAACAAAGGGAACTACCAAATTATTATAATTGACCTACATCTTTTGGCAACTGAAATTCTAGAAAATATTACTGCTCTTTTAGGACGTATTATATTAGATTTTCTCCAGAGAATTCGTGGCTCTGCAGAAATTAAAGATGAAAATACTGGTAAAACTATTCGACTTGAAGAGACACGAGGAGAATTCCCTGTAGTCCTTATATTAGAAGAAGCTCAAAATTACATCAAAGAGGCAAGGAGTCAAGAGCAAGAATCTCCCTCAAAATTGGTGTTCGAAAGAATTGCGAGAGAAGGACGGAAATATGGATTAAGCCTTGTTATCGCTTCTCAAAGATTGAGTGACTTGTCTAAAACTGCGCTCTCTCAATGCAATTCATTTATTGTGCATAGATTACAAAATCCTGAAGATTTACGATATTTCAGGGAAATTGTTCCAGAGATACATTCAATACTCTTAGAGCAACTACCTTCACTTGCCTCACAAACAGCGCTTATCTTGGGAGAATGTGTTAGGGCTCCTATGCACGTAAAAATCCGAACAGCGTTTCCTAAACCACAAAGTAAAAATCCAGAACTATGGAAACATTGGACATCAGAACCAGTATATGAACCCGACTTTGAAAAAATCTGTGATGACTGGGAAAAAGGAGTTAAAAATGCTGAATAGTTTGAAAAAAGTATAGGTTGAAAACTATGAAATTGAAAACAATAGAAGAAATAGCATTTATTAATCCTGATTCAATTAAAAAGGATTGTCCTTACGATGAGATTGAGTATATAGATATTCAGTCTGTTGGCAGTGGTTATTTAATTGAAAGTAAGTTAATGCCACTATCTGAAGCGCCAAGTAGGGCAAAACGTCTTATAAAAGATGGTGATACTATTTTATCTACGGTAAGACCTAATCGGCGTTCTTTTTTGTATATAAAAGGACCAAAGAGTAATGTTGTAGTATCTACCGGTTTTGCAGTCCTACGAGCAAAAGATGGTATTGATTCAAGATATTTATATTATGCAGTAACAGACCAAAAATTTACAGATTACCTTACATTAAGTGCAAAAGGAGCTGCTTATCCTGCTGTTGATACTGAAATTATTCAGAGAGGTAAGATTCCGATTTATCCAATAGATATTCAACAAAAAATCTCTTCCATCCTCTCTGCCTACGATGACTTGATTGAAAACAACACCCGAAGGATAAAGATTCTTGAAGAGATGGCACAGAGGATTTATCGGGAATGGTTTGTTGATTTCCGATTTCCAGGGCATGAGAAAGCAAGGTTTGTAGATTCAGAAATGGGAAAGATTCCTGAAGGATGGAAAGTAAAACAGTTGTCAAATATTGTAGAGACACAATATGGATATACTGAGAGCGCATCTGAAGAAAAAATTGGTCCCAAGTTTTTAAGGGGAAAAGACATCAATAAGAATTCATACATTAATTGGGATGATGTTCCTTACTGTAAAATTGAGACAGAAGATTACGAGAAATATAAATTGAATAGAGGAGACATTGTTATTATTCGTATGGCTGACCCTGGTAAAGTAGGTATTGTTGAAAAGGACATTGAGGCTATATTCGCATCATATTTAATTCGTTTAAAAATCAAGAATGGTATAGACCCGTATTATCTTTTTTATTTTCTTTTGTCTGAACAATATCAATCTTATATTGTTGGTGCAAGTACTGGAACTACCAGAAAAAGTGCGAGTGCTGGTGTGATAACTGACACAAATATTCTTTTGCCGTATAAAAGCATATTAAAACAATTTGTAGAGGTTGTTAAACCTCTACGCCAGTTATTGAATACACTTTTAGAAAGGAATGTTAATTTACGACAGACCCGAGACCTTCTCCTTCCCAAACTCATCTCAGGTGAAATCGATGTGTCGGAATTAGACATTGCTATAAGGGAGCAGGAATAATGAAAGGACAAATTGTTTTATACAAGAACCGGCTTGAGGTCAGATTAGAACAGGACACAGTATGGCTGCGGCAGGAACAAATAGCCGAATTATTTGGAACTCAGCGTCCTGCGGTTACAAAGCATTTGTCTAACATATTCAAATCAAAAGAGTTGCAAGAAAAATCAGTATGTTCCATTTTGGAACATACTGCCTCCGACGGAAAAGTGTATAAGACGAAATTTTACAATCTGGATGCTATTATTTCAGTCGGTTATAGGGTCAACTCAACCCGGGCTACTCAATTCCGTATCTGGGCAACGAATGTGTTAAAAAGGCATCTTGTTGACGGGTATACTATCAATGAAAAACGACTTAAGGTTGCCGAGCATAAATATAATGAATTACAGAACTCATTGCGGTTATTAAGCAATGTTCTTGCTCTTGACGAAGTTTCTGACGAGACCAAAGGTTTGATTCAAGTTATAACTGAGTATTCCCGTGCACTTGACCTTCTGGATGAGTATGACAATAACAGATTACCTATCCCAAAAGGGACAACTCAGTTAAAATATACACTTACTTACCAGGAAGCGAGGATAATTATAGATGAGATGAGGGAAAAATTTAAAACCTCTTCACTTTTTGGACGGGAAAAAGATAAAAGTTTTGAAAGTTCGCTTAATACAATTTATCAGACTTATGATGGTAAAGAGCTTTATCCTACAATAGAAGAAAAATCGGCAAACCTATTATATTTTGTTGTCAAAAATCATAGTTTTGTGGATGGCAATAAAAGAATTGCAGCAGCGATTTTTATCTGTTTTCTACAAAAGAATGGAATTTTGACCCGTAAAGATGGGACAAGACGCATTGATAATAACGCTTTGGTTGCCTTAACCCTGATGATTGCCACAAGCAAGCCATCAGAAAAAGATGCGATGATTAAGGTCATATTAAATTTATTAGGAGAATAAAGTATGTGGCCAAAAAATAACGATTACTCAGAATCCGCATTAGTAGAAAGACCAGCAATGGACTTATTCAGCCAATTAGGCTGGTCTGTCCAAAATTGCTTACACGAGTGTGACGAGAATGGCAAAAGTTTTCTCGGTAGAGAGACAAAAGCAGATGTTATTCTTGTCTCAAAACTCAAACCTGCTCTGAAAAGGATTAATCCATCTCTTTCTGAAACTGTCATTGATGAAGCAATAAAATCATTAACTGCGGATAGAAGTTTGATGGGAATGGTATCCGCAAACCGTGAGGTATTTGATTTTCTTAAAAATGGAATTCTTGTTTCCTATCTGAATAATAAAAATGAGCAGGTTTCTGAACGAGTCCAAATTGTTGACTGGATAAATATAGAAAACAACGATTTCTTTCTAACTTCACAGTTTTGGATTTCAGGCGAAATGTATACCAGAAGATTTGACCTTTTAGGGTTTGTTAATGGCATACCACTTCTTTTTATGGAACTCAAAGCATCTCATCGCCATCTTAAAAAGGCTTATGATGAAAATTTAAGGGATTATAAATCAACCATTCCACAGGTGTTCTGGTTTAACGGAGTGGTCATCCTTTCCAATGGCAGTCAAAGCCGGGTGGGAACACTCTCTGCAGAATGGGAGTATTTCAGCGAGTGGAAAAAGATTAATTCCGAGGGTGAGCAAGGCATTGTCTCATTAGAAACAGTTATCAGGGCAGTATGCGACAAAAAGAGGTTATTGGACATATTGGAGAACTATACTCTATTTCGAGAGGAGCAAAATGGACTTGTCAAGATTGTTGCAAAGAATCATCAATATCTTGGTGTTGAGAACATCTTAAGAGCATTCCATAAGATAAAAGAAAATGAAGGACGGCTCGGCGTCTTCTGGCATACTCAAGGTTCAGGAAAAACAGAATCAATGATTTTCTTTTCACAGAAGATTTTAAGAAAAATACCGGGCAACTGGACATTTGTAGTTGTAACCGATAGAAAAGAACTGGATGAGCAGACATATAAACGGTTCGTGCGTTCAGGGGTTATTCAGGGAAAACAGGAATGGGCTCAAAACACTGAGGATTTAAGACGATTGCTAAAAGAAGACCATCGTTATGTATTTACAACCATTCAAAAATTCAGGACAGAAAAAGGAGCAAAGCATCCTGTTATTTCTAACCGTTCAGATATTGTTGTTATAACTGATGAGGCACACAGAACCCAGTATGATATATTTGCTATGAATATGCGCAATGCTTTGCCGAACGCAGGGTTCATTGCCTTTACCGGCACACCACTTATTGTTGGTGAAGAGAAAACAAAAGAGGTTTTTGGTGATTATGTCAGTATTTACAATTTTAAACAGGCAACCGATGATAAAGCAACCGTGCCGCTTTATTATGAGAACAGGAAGCCCAAAGTTCAGTTGGTAAACTTAAGTTTGAATGAAGATATTCAGCGTATTTTAGAAGACGCAGAACTTGATGAGGCACAGGAACAAAAGTTTGAGAGAGAGTTCTCTAAAGAATACCAACTCATTACCCGTGAAGACCGTCTGGAAGAAATTGCCCAGGATATTGTTTTGCATTTTATGAACAGGGGTTTTATGGGTAAGGCAATGGTAGTTTCCATTGACAAGGCTACCGCGGTAAAGATGTACGATAAGGTGAAGAAATATTGGAATAGATACGCTGATAAATTACAAAAAGATTATAAGCATGCGACAGATGTTGTCAAAGAAGAAATCGGCAATAAACTGATTGATATGCATCAAACCGATATGGCAGTTGTGGTTTCGCAATCCCAGAATGAGGTTGAGGATTTAAAGGCAAAGGGAGTGGATATCACACCACATCGCATTAGAATGAACAAGGAAGCCCTTGATGAGAAGTTTAAAGACCCGGATGACTCATTAAGGATTGTTTTTGTCTGTGCAATGTGGATGACCGGGTTTGATGTGCCTTCCTGTTCTACAATCTATCTTGATAAGCCAATGAAAAATCATACCCTTATGCAGACCATTGCAAGAGTAAACAGGGTATTTGGCGAGAATAAAGTTGTAGGACTAATCGTTGATTATATCGGCGTGCTTCATAATTTGAATCAGGCACTGGCTATTTATGCTGCTCCTGTTGAAGAAGGTAGCGTTGATACACCAATCATTGAAAAATCCGAATTGATAGAACAACTCCGTAAAGATATTCAGGAGATGATGGACTTGTTAGATGGATGGGAAATATCTTTGCCAAAAATAATGACCGCAAAAGAATTTAAACAAATTGCTTTAATGGATGATGCAATTGAGTGTATATTAGAGGATGAAGAACGGCAGTCTATGTTTAAAGAAAAGAATGCCATCATTCAAAAGATGTATAAAGCGATACTGCCAGATATATCTGCAAGTGAATTCCAGCCGGTTGTGAAGTTATTACAGGTTTTAGCGGATAAGTTGGGTTTAATATCTCCCACAGTTGATATTTCTGATGTGCTTAAGGAGGTTTCAGAATTACTGGATAAATCAGTACAGGTTAAAAAATGGCAGGGAGCAGGTAGAATTCTTGATTTAAGTAAAATTGATATTGAAAAATTGCAGAAAGAATTTAACAAAGGTCGTAGGCGAATACTGGCAGAGCAGTTAAGGAAAGCGATTGAGGTTAAACTATATGCCTTATGTATGCTGAATAAGACCCGGATGAATTATATGGAAAGATTCCAGCAATTAATTGATGAATACAATGCCGGGTCAATGAATGTGGAAGAGTATTACAGACGATTACTTGAATTCGTTAAAAGTTTGGATGAGGAAGAGAAGCGGGCGATGAAAGAATCTCTATCAGAAGAGGAACTTGCAATCTATGACTTGCTGGTGAATCCGCCGATTAAAATGACGCAGAAAGAGATTCTGGCAGTAAAAAAAGTAGCACAAGACCTTTTGGAGAAACTGAAATCAGAAAAACTTATCCTTGACTGGCGAAAGAAACAGCAAGCCAGGGCATCAGTTAAGTTATGCATTGAAGAAATACTTGAAAATCTACCACCAATATTCTCAACTGAAATCTATCATCAGAAGTGTGGTTTAATTTATCAGCATATCTATGAGTCATACTATGGAAGTGGTATGAGCATATATGCACATCAAATTTGAAGAAAATGCAAAGCCATATTTGGAATCGGCAAAAATAAAAGTAACTATTCAGCCACTGATTAACACGGATTAGCACGGATAAATACAGAAGGCAGAGGGCAGAAGGCAGAAGGCAACAGGAGGAAAAACCTTCAGCCTAATTACGGACACGGATTACGAATTTTCAGTGTTTCATCCGTGTCCATCTGTGGCTGAATAATACAAAAGGAAAAACAATGAAAATGAACCGTCCCAATAAAATCTTTTTAAAAGCAAAGAGAAATAACGGTTTTACCCTTATCGAGGTGATAGTGGCAATAACCATTTTTGCCGTGAGTGTCCTTGCCATTCTTAATTTATTCTCCACAACACTTAAATCAAATACACAGATTCGTCATTATACCATAGGACTTATCCTGGCTCAATCTAAAATGGCAGAGATTAAAAGTGGTTTAGAAATAGAATCAGCTGGAATTTTCGAGGAAGATGATATTGAGTATGAATGGTCAGTTCATACAAATCCAACAGAAATTAAAAACATAGAAGAAATCAGACTTCAGGTGACATGGAAAGGTCAAAAGGCGAAAAAAAATATCGAATTAGTTGGGTATCGAGTTATTGAATCAAGAAAAGACAGGGAAGAAAAATGAACTGGTAACTGTAATTCAGACAATAGACTGTAGACATTAGACCTCAGACTAAAGCGGGCAGAAATTGCAGAAGAATGAAGGCTTAAAAGAAGTGGAAGTGGATGTGAATGTGTTTTTCACTTTCACTTTCACTTACACTATAAGAGTCTATAGTCTTGTGTCTGATGTCCAGTGTCTGAATCACAGAACTGGTAACTAATTACCATTCACCAGTTACCATTTACTAAAGATAAGGAAGGGAAAAAGAGTGAAGAGACAATCAGGATTTACTCTAATCGAACTTTTAATTACTTTATTAATTATCAGTATTACTGTAGTTCTAATTGCCAGTTCTTTTAGTTTGAGTTTAAAATCCTGGTCTTCTGTCTCTGCAAAGGTAGAGGTCTATCAACGGGTCAGGGTCTGTCTGGATATGATGACTTCAAGAATCCGTAATGCGGTTATTTTCCCGTTAAATAAAAATTTAACCTTTAAAGGAGATAGATATTCCTTAAGTTTTATTACCACCTCATCAGATTTTGAAGGTTGGACAAAGGTAGATTTTGGAATAAAAAAGGAGGAAGAATTCTTATGGTTGGAAAAAGAAGAAGAATTGGCTAAAGGAGAAAAGATATTCATAGGTAAAGGTATAGAATCAATAGAATTTATGTATTATGACTCTCAAGATGGGCAGTGGAAAGAGAACTGGGATTCTTCTGAACATGGACGACTACCATTTGCGGTTAAAATTTTCATTACCTTTGCAATAAGCAATGATCAGGTAGAAAAGATTACTATTCCGGAGGTAGTAATTATGATTCCGGCGGCAATGGAATCTATCAAGGAGCCTGAAAGTAGGAAGTAGGGGAGTAGGAAAGTAGGAAAGGGGGAGACATTGCCCCCAGAAGAGGAATACCGTGCACATCCTTTATCCCTTTCCTACTTACCTACTACCTACTATTTTCATTGCTTTGTCCTCCGCAGGTTAATGTTCATTCCCCCAAATAACTGACGTATTACGAAGGGAGAGATGAGCCGGGATAAATGGGAACTTCGAGGTAGAAGAACCCTAATCCTTAAAGATAAGTTTCACAAAAAAACTGTTGACAGGAAAGAAGAGTTATGCTATGATAAGAATGTTTCCTGAAAGAGATTTCTAAAATTGACTAAAGAGGAGAGATGAATATGGCTACATATACCTTGCCTCGAGCAACATATGATTTATTAATAGAGGCATTAGGAGAAAAACAAAGAGCAGAGACTTTTGCTAAGGCAATGGAGTCAGTAATTGAGGCAATTGATAATCGGGCAAAAGAGGGAATAGTAGAAAAAAAGAGCCAGATAAAGACGGAATTAAGAGATGAATTAAGAAATGAACTGGTAACAAGAGAATTATTTGAAGAAAGATTTAAGGTTGTAGATGAAAGATTTAAGACTCTTGATAACAAAATGGAGGAAAGATTTAAGACCCTTGAAAATGAGATGAATGAAAGATTTAATGTTGTTGATGAAAGATTTAATGTTGTTGATGAAAAGTTCAAGAGCCTTAATTTTAGGCTTAATATCTTTATCGCCATTGCCCTTATTGCCCTAACCTTTGCTAATCCTACCTTTGTGAAATTAATAGAAAAGGTCTTTGGGATTTAAGAAAGAACACGAATTGGACGAATTAACGAATATCACGAATTTGGAACGCAGATGAACACAGATTTTCAAGATTTTAAATATAAAATTATTGGTAACTATTCACCACGAAGAGCACGAAGGGCAGGGAGATGTTACAGAACAAATCTCTTTATGCCTTCGTAACCGTTCAGGATATAGCCACAGAGTCACAGAGAACACAGAGGGAATATATAACCACGAATGAACACAAATACAAAGAGATTTGTAGTGCGAGGTTTTAGCCTCACTTCTGGCAAACCGGAAGGCAGACCTAAAGGTTCGCACTACATTTATGGGATGTCAGAGGTTAATTCGTGTGCATTTGTGGCTAATTTCTTTAATTCTCTGTGAACTCTGTGCCTCTGTGGCTGAACGCTTACGCTGAATCTATTTAACCAGTTACCAGTTCTGTAATAAATCTTCGCACCTCTTTATAATCATAGATATTATATCTGGCAAAGGAGGATGAAATCCCAACCGTGACAGAATATGCCTTTTGAGGAAGAACTTTAAACATATCCTCATCTGTGGCATCATCACCAATGGCTAAAATAAATTCATAATTCTTGTTCGAGATAAAATGCGTGGCTATTACCCCTTTATTTATACCAGCACTTTTAATCTCGATGACCTTCTCTCCTGATAAAATCTGGACATCGATATTTGCGGTTAAGGAGATTAAATCGTCGATTAACTCTTTGGCTCGAATAGAGGCAAGTTCAGGGTCTGATTTGCGGTAATGCCAGACTAATGAAAATTCCTTTTCTTCGATAAACGAGGCAGGTAACCTATCTACGGCTAATTTAAGCAAAGGGTAAAGTTTAGATTTCCAGTCAGCAGATACAGGTTTTAGCAGTAACCAGTCTTTATTTTTTTCTTTTATCCAGACACCATGTTCTGCGGATAAAGAAATATCTAATTTACCAAACCATTTCTTTAATGTAGATTTATCTCGACCACTAACAAGCACCACCTCTGTATCTGGATATTCGGATAGAATACGGAGAAGTTTTAATAGTCTATTATCCGGTTTAGACCTCTGGGGTTTGTCTGTAAGCGGAACTAATGTTCCATCGTAATCTAAAAAGATAATTCTTGAATTAGAGGTTTTAAAATCTTTTATTATCTGTTCTTTTTCCAGATGAGATAAAAGTTTTGTCATTCGAGTCATTTTTTGTTTATTCAAGTCTAAAAGTTCGGAGATAAAATCACCTGCCCACCGAATAACATCATAATCACTCAGTCTTTTCTGCATAATTTTAATTCTTCTTGTTTGCTCTTTTATAGACATTGATAAGGCATCTTTTATGGCTTGAGCAATTTCTTGTTTATGGTTTGGGTTGATGATAATTGCCTCGCCAAGTTCCTTAGCCGCACCAGCCATCTCGCTTAAGATTAAAACCCCTTTTTTATCTGATTGTGAGGCAATATACTCCTTTGCTACCAGATTCATCCCATCCCTCAAAGGGCTGATTAAGGCAATATCCGCAACATTATACAAGGCAACTAATTGTTTAAACGGAATATGTTTATATTGATACTGGATGGGTGTCCAGCCGACATTTCCAAACCGACCATTGATTTTTCCGATAAATTCATCAATCTTGATTTTTATCCGTTGATAGCGTTCTACTCCGATTCGAGATGGAACAACGATTAACAAAAGAGTGATTTTATTATGCCAATGTGGATTTTCTTCAAGGAATAATTCATAGCCTTCCAGACGATTGATAATCCCCTTGGTATAATCAAGTCTATCTACGGAGAGTATGGTTTTTGTATTCATTAAGATTCTGGCAAACTCATCTTTTTCTTTCTGGACATCAGGGTCAGTAGCCGCCGCATAAAACTTTTTATAGTGAATACCCATAGGAAAGGTATCGGCACGAAGAATCCTATTATTTAAAGTTAGACTTCCAAGATTATGTTCTAATCCTGAAATCCGTAAAACACATCTCAGGAAACTCTGGGTATAATCAATTGTATGAAATCCAATTAAATCTGCTCCTAAAAGTCCCTCTAATATCTCTGTGCGCCATTTTTTAGGTAAAAGGCGATATATTTCATAAGGTGGGAATGGGATGTGCAGGAAAAAGCCAATAAGTGATTCTGGCCTTTTTTCGCGGATGAGTTTTGGAAGTAACAAAAGATGATAATCATGTATCCATAAAATATCATCTGACTTTAAAATTTTACAAATTGCCTCACAAAAAAATTCATTTACCTGTTTATAATAATTCCATAAATTTTCGTTAAATTCAGCATAGATAGGAAAACAATGAAACAATGGCCAGATAGTTTTGTTGCAAAATCCATGGTAGAAATTATCCATCTCTTTTTCCGGGATAAATACAGGTGAACAGTTATATTCCTTAATGGTTTTCCTTCTTAACCTACGCTGATATTTTTCTTTCACGGTTACCCCGGGCCACCCAATCCAGAGATGCTCAAGTGGTGTAAATGAAGAATCTTTCAAGGAATCAAGGTAGTCACTTAATCCAGTAACAAGTCCACCCGAACTTTTTACTAATTCCAGTTCCCCTTCTTTTTCTATAACCGTAAATGGTAATCTGTTAGAAACGATGAGTAATCTCATTAAATTTACCACCAATGTTATTTTAGATTTTAGATTGCTGATTTTTGATTGAAAAATAAATCCAAAATTTATGTAATACCTCTACAGGCAATGGGTCACTGAAATGGGGGATTCTCCTGAAAGTAGGAAGTAGGAGAGTAGGAAAGTAGGAAAGGGGGAGACATTGTCCCCAGAAGAGGAATACCGTGCACATCCTTTATCCCTTTCCTACTTACCTACTACCTACTTGCCTACTATTTTCATTGCTTTATCCTCCGCAGGTTAATGTTCATTCCCCCAAATAACTGACCCATTACCTCTACAGATATACAATATCCCCCTCATAAAACATCGATAAAAACAACAAGAGATAATCCTGGATATGTCTTGTAATCAAGAAATTATTTTTGATATGTTCTCGACCGTTTTCACCCAGTTTTTTTGCGTATTCAGGTTCATTAATAAGTCGTTTTATCCAATAAACAGTTCCTTCGATAGAGCGGGTCAAAACACCAGAATATTTATGAGTGATTTGAAGGGGGATGCCGCCAACTGCACCAGCGATGACTGGTTTTGCCTTCCAGAGTGCCTCTGCCACAGTTAAACCAAATCCTTCTTTCAACGATTTTTGTAAAACTACGCTCGAGGCTCGTTGTAAGGCATTTATTTCAATATCACTTGCTGGTGGAAGGAATAAAACAAAAATATCTCTATCCTTTTCTGCCTCATTTCTAACTTTGTTCAAAACCTCCATCCCTTCAGGGTCATCTGTTGCTCCGCCGCCGGCTAAAATTAGTTGACAATCAACATACTTCTTTACCTCAAAATATGCCCCAATTACACCTAATGGGTCTTTCAAATAATCAAATCTGGAGATTTGAGTAATAATCGGACGATTTTTATCAATCCCGTATCTTTCTAAAATAGAATCGATTACATCTTCCGGTATCTCTTTATTTTTATCACTTAACGGGTCAATTGACGGAGAAATAAGAACCTGCGGTATGCTAAGTTCCCTGGAAAAGGCTGGTGCTGAAAAGACAGCTGTATCATACTGGTTAATATATTGTTTTAAAAACTCCCAGATGTCTTTTTGTGGAGTTGAGAAATCTATATGGCAACGCCAGAGCCATTTTTTATCAAGATTCTTCTTTTCCTCAACTAAGGCAATTGGTTGAGAATCATGAACAAAAATAATATCACCAATAAGATTTAACTCCTGGGCATTGTTACGATTTATTTCGATAAAATATTCTAAGTCTTCATCTGAAAACTCGGTTTTTACCCCATGTAAGGCATTATGAATCTTTTTGGTTATCACAAAAAACCTTTCATTCCCTTTAATAACATCCCATCTAAAATCTATTCCTAACTGTTGAATTAAAGGTAACATCCTGGTCAGGATTTCAGCCACACCACCGCCAACTGCGGTTGAGTTTATATTTTGGATAACCTTTCCTTTGAGACAGTTAGCTAAAAAGTACAGGTCATCTATCACCTCTTGACCAACAATCTTTGTATAATTATTAATATTCAGCATATTTTCCCACCGCTTTAGAGGATTTTTCTGATAACATTTCCTTTATTTTAAAAGTAAGAATCTTGAAATTTTCGCTTTTATAATATTTTCTTTGAATTGGTTCCAATAAAGATCCAAGTTTAACTGTATAATCTTTCTGGGTAAGATTTTCTATTTCTTTAAGTAATGCATTTAGATTTTCAGGTGATGTTTCTATGTCAACACCCTTTTTAATTAAAAATTCTATATCATATACATCTCTTATTTCTTTTCTATTTAAAAATGCTTCTATCTTGGCTCTCATCATTTCTGATAACGCTACTACCTTTAAGAGGACTTGTATATTGGCATCTGGACTATAGGCAATGGCAGATGCAGTTTTAATCTTTCTAATCTCTTTTCTAATTTCAATTTTTAAGGCACGAGGATAATTTGGTGATTTTACTTCCAGAAGTATCGTATAGAATTTATTAGCGGTGTCAGTTAAGGTATAAAATTGTCCTATATAAGTTTTGAGGTCAGAGAATAACTTATTAAAATTGATTTTTTTAACAACCCAAAAATCCAGGTCCACAGAATAGCGGTCTAATCCATAGCAGAGCCGTAGCATTGTTCCACCACCAAATACCAGATAAGTCAAAAATCTACCACTATTCAATTTATCCAGGATTTCAAGCTCGAATTGTTCATTTTTTTTTAAATCTTGCATAATTTCCCCACGATTTTTAAGGTCTTTTCTGGATAGACTTCTATGAGTTTTTTGATTTTTGTTTTTTCCAGTTTATTGAAATCCAGAGCATTAAAATCTAATTTATATTTCCCAAAAGAGTAAAGATACATCGCATCAAGAAAGGCTTTTTCTTTAGAAGCAATAAAAATTCCGTCTTTTTTAATAAAATCGAAATAATACTGTTTATTTAACTTATAATAATTAAATATAGTATCTTTGATTTCGAGTTTTTGTGTTCGCTTCAAGCAGACACTTTCAAAAAAGTTTCTCTGAATTTGCGTAGTTACTTCATAATAAACCAGGGCAGTTTGTAAGGAGATATAAGAAGGCACTTGTAAGATATTAGCAATCTTCAAAAACTCATCACGATTATTACTTTCCCACCTTTGTCCTGAAGAATAATAATTATTCTTTAGTTTTAATAATATTTTCTTTTTAACATACCGCGAACAAAATACTCGTGCTGATTCCAATTTAATTCCCAGAGATTCTGCCAGGTCTTCAACAGTAAAATAAGGCGATTGAGCTAATGTTTGTAATTTAAGTATATTTTTACTAATCATAATATCTTATCACCTATGATATTTATATATCCTTAGTGTCGTGTTGAGTAAGTTTTACACGGGGCATCATCACGTTTCGTAACCTACAAATGGATAATTGGTAACTGGTAACTGGTTAAATAGATTCGTCCTCAGCTCAGCCGAACGGTATTTAATTACCAGTTACCAATTACCAGTTACCAATCACCAGTTACCAATTACCAGTTACCAATCACCAGTTACCAGAATTAAATTCCGTGCGTTATTTGTTCAACACGACACTTAGTAATAATTTGTCAGGTTATTATTCCATCAGCGAGATAATTTTTCCCCTTAAACTTTCGAGGGTATAAGCATAAGGGTCTAAATTTGCCATTTTGTTTGCCAGTTGAGCATAGCCAGCATCCCTGAACCATAAAGAGAAATCGTTATCTTCCTTTTTTAGTCTTAACCTTGCCTCAAAGATATGAAAATACAAGGAATCAGCACTTATTTTTTTGACTATATCCTTAAATTCGTTGAGATTGTTTGCCACATAAGGAGTTTTCAAGATAAAACTCTTTGAAGATACAAAATAAAACGCTTCATCTTCAGGACACTGGACATTCCGAGCGTCTTTTAAAAGGTGTTGTTCGATTATTTCCACAAATTTTTTCCTTATCTCTTCAATCCAATGAAACTGGATGATATTAATACTGAACAATTTTTCACCCAGTAGTTTCTCATTCAAAACATTATTAACCCAGTAGGCAAAATCGTTTGGAGGTTCTGGAACAAGATATTGATATTGTTGTAAAAACCTGTGAGTATGATGATAGATTGATGAGCCGGGAACTGTTTTTATCCCGTCTAATAATTCTTTTAAATCCCTTGCCTTTTTACCTAAGAGTATGGTTTGATTAAATCTGGTATAAAATAAAAATGGCTCCATAATGAATATTATATTCAGCATCCTATCAGATGTCAACTTTTATTTTCTTGCATTTTGCTATTCCCTGTGTTATAATTAAAAATATGAATCATTCCCTTAATTCAAACAAAGGTATAGCATTAATAATGACCTTATGGCTGGTGATGATACTTGCCATTATGGCATTTGAAATAGTAAATCTAATGCGAGTTGAATCAAATGTCGTCATCAATTTTAAGGAAGATGCCCAGGCATATTCCTTAGCCGAAGCAGGTGTTATTCAGGCGATAAATTCTTTGCTTACCGACGAATCTAAAGATTATGATTCTCTTGAAGATTCCTGGGCAAAGGGAATCTCTCAAGAATTACAAATTGGTAGTTTTACCGTTAAAATCGTTGATGAACAAAGAAAGATAAATATTAATGAAATAGACGCAAACATTTTACAGGAATTCATTAAACGATTTGTTTCAACAAAGGCTGATGAATTAACTGAAAATATCTGTGATTTTAAAGACGCAAATTTTAAAAAATGGGACGGAAGGCAAGAGGAAAAAGACAATAAAAATCTATTATTTGACACTATCTATGAGTTACAATTGGTAAAAGAAATGGTGTCTGATGAAAAAAATCTTTTTTATGACATTAAAGATTACATTACGGTTGTTGGACCAATAAACCTGAATATTATTGACGCCCCAATTCTTGCTACCTTGATGTATCAAACAGGAACCCAGACCGATAATCTAAAATTAGAGCAAAAAATCGAAGAATATGAAGATTTGGCAAATAAAGCTATTGATTTTAGAAAGGCGAAAAAACAAGGTGAAGGGGCATTACCTTACATCATTTCTAATACCGAGACAAGACTTATAACCGCTCTGGGTAAAGAACATTATGAAAATATAAAACCTTTTATTACCTGGCTTGGGAAGATAAATGTTAATACCGCCTCTAAAGAAGTTTTGTATGCTTATTTTTTAGGGACATTAGGGGCTGATTCGACTCATTTTGCGGATGAGATAATTAGTGCCCGCAATAAATCCCCATTTAAAACATATCTTGAGTTAGATGATAGAATAGCGGAGTTTAATACCATTAAAAAGGCTAATGATTATGTCCCTGTGCGTGAATATCTTACAGTAAAATCTACCCAGTTTACGATTGAATCCGTAGGACATTTAACCAACAGCCCTTTTACAAAAAAAATAACAGCCATTGTTGAACGAGAAGAAAAAAGTGGGAAATTTCAGGTAAAGATACTTAGCTGGCATGCAAGTTAAGATTATATTTAGACACGGATGAAACACGGAAAATTCGTGAATCGTGTCCGGTATCCGTGTCCGTAATTAGGCTCAAGGGTTTTTCTGAAAATAAGGAAGTAGAAAGTAGAGAGTAGAAAGTAGAAAGTAAAGAAAACATCATTCCTCACGCTTATCTCCTTACCTCCTATTTCCTACCACTATTTTCATCGTCCTTTGTGCCCCGCAGGGGCATGACGGTTTCCCCTGAAAATAGGAAGTAGAAAGTAGAGAGTAGAAAGTAGAAAGTAAAGAAAACATCACTCCTCACGCCTATCTCCTTACCTCCCACCTTCTATCTCCTACCTACTATTTTCATTCTCCTTTGTGAGTCGCAGACTCATGAGCGTTTCCCCTGAAAATGAGTGTCAGTGACAGTTAAGGAATTCAACCTTTTTTCACTGACACTGACACTCACACTGACACTTCCAACTTTTTCTTTTGACATTTTGTTGCAGATATGTTATTATTAAATCATTCAGGGATAAGTTATGTTAAAAAAATATATAATTTTTATAACTCTATGTATATTAATGACTAATCTTACTTTTGCCGAGAACTTTGGTAAAAATAAGGTTAGATATAAAGGATTTACCTGGTCTGTGCTTCAAACCGAACATTTTGAGGTATATTATAATTCAGAGATAGAAGATTTAGCCAGAATATCGGCTAAAATGGCTGAAGATGCCTATGAAAAAATCAGTGCTGATTTAAAATATAATGTCTCAAAATTAATCCCTTTTGTTATCTTTAAATCCCATTATGATTTTCAACAAACAAATATTATCCTTGAGTTAATCGAAAGAGGTGTAGGTGGTTTTGCCGAGATTTTTAAGTATCGAATGGTTATACCGTTTACCGGAAGCTATAAGAGGTTACAAACCGTCATCACCCACGAACTGACCCATGTCTTTTCCTACGACATTTTATATCGTGAGGCTTTACAAACTATGTTTTCATCTCAAGCCTTTATATCTCCACCTTTATGGCTGATGGAAGGATTGGCAGAATATGAGACCGGGGATTTAGATACAATGGGACATACAGTTTTATCTGATGCCGTGTTTGAAAATAATATTATTCCTCTCTCAGATTTATCAGATTTTTCCGGGTTGCCAAATGTATATTTAGCCTACAAACAAAGCCATTCCTTACTCAGATATATTGCCAGAACTTATGGAGAGGATAAAATACATCTTTTGTTAAGAAGATTTAAGGCACAGCCGAATGTTGAGAGTATGATTAAAACCTCTCTGGGCGTAAGTATGGAAAATTTAGAGAATGATTGGATAAAATTTTTACAGCAAAAGTATTATCCTGAATTAACCAGGCGTAAGTTACCAACAGAATTCGGAAAGATAGTTGTCGAAAGCCGTGATAAATTTTATTCCCATCCAACATTTTCTCCTGGTGGAGATATGCTTGCGGTTGTCTCTTATGAATCCGGAGAACCAGAAATTGTCACCATACGACTTAAGGATGGTAAAGTAATTGAAAGAATTACTAAAGGTATGGTAACCAGTAATTTTGAAGAACTTAATATTGAATCAAGTGCAATTTCCTGGTCTGGTGATGGTTCTAAAATCGCCTTTATTGCTAAAACAAAAGGAAAAGATGCCATATTTATCTTCGATGTCTTTACCTCTAAGATTAAAGAGATATTAGAAATAGATAAATTTGATGAAATATCTTCAATATCCTTTTCCTCAGATGGGAAAAGTCTGGCTGTTTCTGCATTAGGTAATGGTCACAATAAAATATATTTAGTTGAAGATGATAATATCGTTCAATTAACCTCTGGTGACTCACTTGACCATCAGCCTATTTGGTCTAAAAATGGGGAATATATTGCCTATGTTAAAGAAAGGGATGGGATTTCTAATATTTGTGTCATTTCACCTAAGACAAAAGAAGAAATAATAACTATCACTCAAGACGGCTATAAAAAAGACCCATTCTGGTCAGATGATAGTAAAGTTATATTTTATTCATCAGATGTGGATGGTGTATTCAATATCTATGGTTATAATTTAGAGACAAAAGAGGTATCAACGGTAACAAACTGTATTGGTGGTGCTTTTCAAGGAAGTATTTCACCGCAGGGAGATGTAGTTTTTGTTTCATATTATCAACAGGGATATAGATTATATCTAATGGAAGATTTAAAACTTTCATGGAATAAACCTGAAACATTAGGAACAGAGGCAAAAATAGCCGAAGTCAAACGAATAGAAAAGGCTAAAATCTATGAGTATTCACCTAAATTCTCTTTTGATTGGCGGCAGGGAGGATTTATTTACAGTTCTTCTCAAGGGATGTCAGCTAATTTAGAATTCTCAGCCTCAGATATTCTTGGAAATCATAGGTTCGCACTTCTATTAGACAATGCATCCTCACTGAGCAATGACCTTAACTTTCAACTTTCTTACGGTTATTTAACTAAAAGACCATCATATCTGGTTGAGGTTTTTAATTGGTCTGATTTTTATAGTTTTACGGATAAAGATATTACCGAGCAAGAATACGGAATAGTAGGTAGTATGGAGTATCCTTTTAGTAAATTTAGACGAGTAGAATTAGGCCTGGTCAGCGAGGTAACTTCAAAGGAAGAAGTTACTATGGAAGATATAAAATATGAGAAAGAAGGCATAGATTATTTTTTTGTTTCATCAGTCAAGGATACGACCAATTGGGGTTATTTTGGGCCTTTAAGTGGAGGCAGAAGTAGAGTAAGTATTGAACAAACTGTTCCACTTATTCATCATCAAACAAGATACACTAATTTTAAAACCGACTATCGTCAATATTTCCGATTAACCCGACGGTCAAACTTTGCCTTCCGTCTTTTTAGTGTTGTAAGTAAAGGTAGAGACCGCCGAGAATTCCCATTAGGAGGACGGGGATTTGGAAGTTTAAGAGGATATGAAGCCGGAGAATTCTGGGGCAATTATATCATCCTGGCAAATACAGAACTCAGACTACCTTTAATCGATGAGATTAAATTTGCGATACCTGTTTCGATTAGAAACATTCGGATGGTAATATTTGCGGATGTAGGTTCTACCTGGTCTAAAGGCGAAACACTTACCAGAAGACATCATTCTACCGATGAGAAAAAAGATACTGATTTGAAAGCGTGTTATGGTTTGGGATTTAGAGTGCTTTTAGGCTTTTTTCCCATAAAAGTAGATTATTCCTGGAATACAGATTTTGTTGATACTGAAAAGGCAAAAGGTAATTTTAGTATTGGATATGATTTTTAAGATTTTAAGTAACTATTCAGCCACAGATGAAACACGGAAAATTCGTGAATCGTGTCCGGTATCCGTGTCCGTAATTAGGCTCAAGGTTTTTTCTCCTGTTGTCCTCTGTCCTCTGCTACTTATCCGTGCTAATCCGTGTTAATCAATGGCTGAACCCAGTGTGGTGTTGAGTAAGTTTTGCACGGCGTATCATCAGATTTCATAACCTGCAAACGGATAATTGGTAATTGGTAACTGGTTAAATAGTTTCGTCCTGAGATCAGCCGAACGGTATTTAATTACCAGTTACCAATCACCAGTTACCAGAATCAAATTCCGTGCGTTATTTGTTCAACATGATACTAGAAAAGCCCGGTCACTTCGCCTGTGTTCACATCCACATCTACCCTTCTAAATGCGGGATTAGAGCTTGTTCCGGGCATCAAACTAATAGTGCCTGTGCAAGGACAAAGGAACTTTGCTCCGGCAAATATCAACAGGTCACGCACTGGTAGAATCCAACCTTTAGGAACACCTTTCAATGTTGGGTCATGGGTAAGGCTCAAATGGGTTTTAACCATCATCGTTGCAAAATCCTGCATTTCTGGGTCACTTTCTACTGTCTTTGCTTTAGCCTCTGCCTCAGGTGTCCAGGAAACTCCATCTGCACCGTATATTTCTTTAGCAATCAAATCAACCCTTTGTCGAAGTGGCATTTCGATTGGATAGAGGAATTTAAAATCAACTTTTTCATTGCAGGCATCAGTAATGGCATCTGCAAGTTCTAGGGCACCTTCTCCACCCATCAACCAGTGTTTACCCAGTGCACAGCGAGCCCCTGCTTCTTCAACATATTTACGCACCAGAGCAATTTCCTCATTGGTATCGGTATGGAAAGAGTTAATGCAAACTACAGGCTTTGCCCCTGATTTTTTCACATTTTTTATGTGATGGAGTAGATTTTCAATTCCTTTTTCAAGCAATCCTAAATTCTCCCTGGTGTATTCTTCAGGAAGAGGTCTGCCAGGAACGACAGTTGGTCCTCCACCGTGCATTTTTAATGCCCTTATTGTGGCAACGATTACAATCGCATTAGGAGTAAGTCCACTAAATCGGCATTTTACATTCCAGAATTTTTCAAAACCTATATCTGCACCAAAACCACTCTCAGTTACATGGTAATCAAACATCTTCAAACCAATACGGTCAGCAATGATAGATGATTGACCGACGGCAATATTGGCAAATGGTCCTGCATGCACCATAACTGGTTGATATTCTGCGGTTGACATCAAAGTAGGATTAATCGTATGTCTCATCCAGGCACACATTGCACCGGCAACTTCTAAATCATTGGTAGTTACCGGCTTACCGTGTTTATCATAAGCCACGATGATTTTAGATAATCGTTCGCGTAAATCCTTAAGGTCTCGGACAATAGAAAGAATAGCCATCAACTCAGAACTTACCGTAATGCCAAACTTTGACTGCATCATAAACCCATGCTTTTTATCACCAATACCGATAATGATATTACGTAGTGCCTGAGCACAGAAATCAATTACCCAGCCCATTTCTACCCTTTTTGGGTCAATATCTAATCGTTTCATCTTACTATGTTTTAAAAGCTCTTCATCTGTGTAATTTGCCTCATGTTGCATCCTAGCTGTCATAGCGACCATAGCTAAATTATGGGCATTAGCAATGGCATCAATATCACCTGTTAATCCAAGGGAAAACTCAGTCATTGGAATAAGCAAGGCATTACCACCGCCTGCGGCTGTGCCTTTGATATTCATTGTCGGTCCACCAGAAGGCTGACGAATACAACCACCAACATTCATACCCCTTTTACCTAAACCTTCTATCAAACCCAGGGTAGTCGTCGTCTTCCCTTCACCTAACGGCGTGGGGGTAATCGCCGTTACATCGATATATTTACCCTCAGGTTTATCTTTAAGTCGCTCAATAATTTTTAGAAAATCAAGTCTGGCTATCCTTCCATAAGTAATCACCTCATCCTTTTCAAGCCCTAATTTTTCCTTCCATTGTTCAGGTGTCGGCATCTTCTTTTCTGTCTCTCTGGCAATTTCCCAATCCTGTAATTTTGTTGCATCATAAGCCATTTTTTAAAATCCTCCTTTTGTTTTGGTAAATAGTAACTGGTGATATAGTAATTAGTTACTAATTACCAGTTATTTGTTTTTAATTGATAGATTGTGAATTATACCATATTGATTTGAAAAATGTCAAGTATTTTTTTGAATTGAAACTTACCTATAGGCTCTTTTTGAGGGGAAGTTCCGTTGTAAGCATCACAACCCTAAATCTGTAGGTGCTCTGCCAATGCATTGCAATAATGTTACGACTTCTTCTATCTTATCAGAAAGGGTTTTATTCCCATCTGTATGACCTGGGTAGATGTCGTAAAAGGGGCGATATTTTTGTGGGGTAAGATTAATCATTAGAGAATTTCCACCACTCAAAAGACCGCGTATTAGACCTTCTTCCTTATCAATGGTCTCTAAGGCAGTAGTCACCAGTATCCTTGATTGAGGATACCTTATCCTTGCCCGAGCGACGGTAGTTAATGCCGTTTCAAGGGATGGCTTTTCGGCATTGCTCAGGGGTGTCTGAGGATGGGGGATAAATGGACCAAAAGAAAACATCTCGGCGTTAAGAGAGGCGGTTAACTCAACATCGTTAAGAATATCTTCCTCTGTCTGTTGCGGTAACCCGACTAAAAATCCGCTAAAGATAAGATAACCAAGCTGATATAACTCCTTAACCAAATTAATTCTATCTTTCAGTTTATGGTTGGGTCTGTATCTCTCATAAAGCTGTGGATTGCTTGTCTCAAATCTAATAAGCACTGCTCGAGCACCGGCATCATACAATCTTTTATAAATTGCTATATCCCTTTCGCCCAGACTTAATATCAGCAAAACAGGCGTCCGCCTCATAATATTTTCAACAATGGTTATCAGTTTTTCCTCTGTATACCAGGGGTCTTCTCCTGATTGTAAAACTAATGCCTTAAAATTTAATTCATTAACCACATAAGCACAATGTTCAATTATCTCTTCTGGTTGCATTCTGTAGCGTTTAATTTCCGTGTTATCTCTACGCAGTCCACAGTAAAGGCAGTTATTTTGACACCAGTTAGAAAATTCTATAATTCCATGCACACAGCAGGCATTACCCAGATGTTTTTGTCGAATAGAATTTGCTTGTTGGTAAAGGGTTTTCGCCTCTCGGGTAAGCCTTAAATCTGTTTCTTTGAGTTTGAAGAAGAATTCTTGCCAGGTATTAAGGATAGAAAGGGCATCTGGAGTGGGTATCTGTCGGATGATAAATCCGCCCTGAGCATAGACATACTCGCCTGGGGTTAATTTAAAGAAATCATTCCTTGCCTTTCTCTTTTCCCCAAAGTAATCAACAGTAACTATATTATCATTTATTTCAACAACCTTAGCCGGTATAGCGTAACACATATTTTTAGAAATACAGGTCTCTTTCGCCCTCTTTAATCCTCTTTAAATATTTTTTTGTTTGATGGCGCAGATTTTTATCTTCCATTTTGTTCAGGTAAAAATTTACTACCTCATAGCCCTTTTGATACAATCCATTAGACTTATTGGCAAAATCTTCTAAGTATTCAGCAAAGGTAAGTAGTCCATTAGGCCGACAGAAGTTGTGAATTTCACCCGGCTTTGCCAGGCCCATAAAGACATCACCCGTTCGACCACGACGATAACAAGCCGTGCAAAAACTGGGTAATAACCTATCCTCTAAAGCAGTAGAGATAACCTCGTTTAATGAACGGTGGTCATAAACCGTAAATTGCCCGTTACCATTATCCCTTCCATATCCTCCTACTGTAGTTACTGACCCGGCTGATGTTTGGGAGATGCCAATCCGATAGGCAATCTTTCTTATCTCTGGAGTTTCACGGGTAGAGATAATCATACCGGTATAGGGCACTGCTAACCTTAGTATAGCAATAATTTTGAGGAATTCAGCATCGGTAACTTCGTAACCCTCTGGTTTATATTTGATGGTTGAAGCTTCCCGAAAACGCGGGACAGAGAAGGTATGCGGTCCTACCCCGTATTTTTGCTCGAAGTATTGGGCATGGGATACCAGGGCTAATACCTCAAACCGCCAGTCATAAAGTCCAAATAACACCCCAAAGCCTAAATCATCAATCTCTGATTCAAAGGCTCTGTTATGGGCAGTCAGTTGCCTGATATAATCTGCCTTTGGACCACGGTGTAATCTCTGGTAGGTCTCCTGATGGTATGTCTCCTGAAAGAGTTGATAGGTGCCTATCCCTGCTTGCTTTAGATTCTTATAGTTCTCTACAGTGGTAGCCCCGATATTGACATTTATCCTTCTAATATTACCAACCGGCAGTCTGACCGAATATATCTTTTCTATGGCTTCAACCACATAATCTATCGGGTTATTAATTGGGTCCTCACCCAGCTCAAGCAGCAACCTTTTGTGCCCCATCTTAAGTAAGAACTCTGTCTGCTCCTGGACCTCTTCTAATGTCAATCTGTGACGGGTTAGCTCTCGATTGCTGAGGTGATAATTGCAGTAGGCACAATCATTGATGCAAAAGTTTGAGGTATAGAGTGGAGCAAAAAATACCAGCCGTTCACCATAGATCTCATCCTTAATCTTACCTGCTCGCTCATACATCTCATTTATAAATTCAGTATCCGACAGATTAACTAAGAATCCAACCTCCTCTAAACTCAATCCTTTCTTTTCCTTAGCCTTACCAAAGATGTCTTTGATTAGCTCAGGGGTTGGGTTCTTTGTCTTTTGTAGGATTTCGTTGATCCTTTCCTGGTTAATTATCTCTTGAGTCATCTTTTTTATTTTAGTCTGACAAGTCTGACAGGTCAGACAGGTCTGACAGGTCAGACTACTCTCCTTCTACAGTCTCAATAGTAATCCCCTGCCCATCGCCCTTTTTAACCTCCAACTCACTCCCTTCAACCATTGTCCCTTTCCCCAGGCATTCAAAGCATAACTTTATTGCATCAGGTGTTAAATGGTCGTCCTCGCCTACGGATAAAGAGACCCTGGTTACCTTGCTCACGCCGTTCTTATTAGATATCTTAATGACTTCATCTATTGCTTCTTGTGTAATTCCCCATTCATGCATAAATAGCTCCTTTTTGTCAGAATAGTCGGACCTGTCAGACTTGTCGGACCTGTCAGACTATTATTTTTTTTTGCCGCTCCTGGTATAGCCGTTCTGTGAAACCACCATTGATTGTATTTGCTGCCACCTCAGCTGAGGCTTGTTTGATGCAGTAAGGGTCGGACAGGTCGGACTTGTCTGACTGGTCAGACTTATATCTTCTCCTCACCGCAAGTGCTTCAGGTGAGTCTTTATTCCATCTGTTCAATCCATGCTGACGCAAGAAATCCTCGTAATCAAGCACCAGTTCTTCAAGGCTGGCTCTTGCAATTCCTGTTAATTTAAGTTCAATCTTCTTTGAGGTTGCAGAAGCCATACTGCCTTCAGGAATATTTTGCACACCGCTACGGGCGGCCTGTATCATTTGGTCGTGAGTGCGCGAATATTTCTCAATAAAGCGATTGCAAAAGATAACCGTCGCATCATAGACTAATTGTGCGGTCTGGAAACTACGGAGATTACAGTATCCGCCGTGAGGTGGGATGAGGTTATGTCTCTGGTTTATAGAATGCTCCTTTTTGGGTCAGACAAGTTTGATCTGTCTGACGAGTCTGACAGGTCAGACAGGTCAGACAGGTCAGACAGTATCATCTTACAGGCAGCAGGTATCGCCTCAGATAGTCTATTAGAGAGCCCTGGCTGAACCATTTCTGGTATGTTTTCTACCTGTGCGGCAATGAGTTTTACCTCTACCTGACCTAACACCTTAAGTTCTCTGAGTAGATTTGAGGTTGGGATTTGATGCATCGAAAAGTCATCCACCTTATTTTTCGGTAAATCCTCAATTGCTACCTCAAAAACCTCACCTGGTTTTCTACCTGCGTCTATAGCATCAACGATAATAATCTTTTGCGGCTTTATTTCAGAGAGTAATAGATTAAACAGTATCTCTCGCACACCACTGCCTACATCTATTACTGCTACATCTTGAGGCAGGTCATAGTGTTTCTGAAGATATTCTACCACAGCTGGCCCAAATCCATCATCCCCAAATAGAATATTTCCACAACCTAAAATAAGCACACGCTTTTCGTAATAATCAAGCATAACCTTTTTTAATTCCTTAAACTATCTATTATCTCCCCTGCCGAATTAATAAGGTCTATCTTCACAGGCAGCCTGCCATCTAAATCATGGGTAGCACAGGAAAGACAGGGGTCATAGGCACGAATTGCCATCTCAACCCGATTAAGTATCCTCTGGTCGTATTTGCCATCCTTAATGTTATCCATTGCCGCTTTCTTAACTGACATATTTATGGGTGCATTGTTATGGGTCGTGCCTACAATTAGATTAACATTAGTAACCAGACCATTCTCATCCGTCTCATAATCATGGATTAATGTTCCTCTGGGTGCCTCTACACAGCCTATTCCACGACTCGCTCTGGGGGTAACGGATTTCCTGATATCTATGCTGATAATCTCTGGGTCATCTAAAAGTTTAACTATATGTTCGGCATTGTAGAGCAATTCAATCAAGCGTGCCCAATGATAAAGCAGGGTTAACTGAGCCGGTCTGCCAAAATTGCTCCTAAATTCCTCAAGCTCACTTTGAGCAAGCGATGTCCCAATCTTATCGCAAACATTGATTCTCGCCAGAGTGTTTGTTCGGTATATTCCCACTGGATTGTTTAAATCCATTGAAAAACCTCCCGCCTTTCTCATATAAGGAAACTTGAGGTATGTCCACGGTTCAATATGTTCTGCAATATAGTCAGTGTATTGGTTATAATCAAAGTCATGGTAACTTCCATCTGCCTGCATCATCCTTAATCTGCCGTCATAAAGGTCAAGGCATCCGTCCTCTCTAACTGTGCCCAGAAAGCCTGTCTTTATCACCCCCAAAGTCTGGACTGCCTCAAGGAATGGTGGGAAGATATTCTTTTTCGCAAAGTCAATCGAGAATTTTGCCAGTTCTAATATCTCCATAGCCTTCGCCTTCATCTCATCCCTTTCTTGTGTAGTTAAAGCTTTACTGAATCCGCCAGGCACAGCCGCTACGGGATGAATGGATTTACCACTCAAGATTTCCAGCATCTGAGCACCCAGATGCCTGCATCTAACCACCTGTTTAGCCACATCAGGGAGTTTTTGAGCAATACCGATGACATTTCTAATTGAATAATCCGCATCCGGCCCGATAACAAAATCTGCCCCTGCCAGAAAATAAAAGTGCAAGATATGCTCCTCTGTAAAGGCAATAGCATTCGCCAATTCCCTGAGTTTTTTAGCCGCAGAAGGAATCTCCACCCCAAAAACGGCATCATTTGCCTTAGCACTGGCTAAATGATGCGACCAGGGACAAACACCACAAATACTGGTTACAATCCTGGGCAGTTCCTCCACTGGTCTGCCAATGCAGAATTTCTCAAAGCCACGCAGTTCAACAACATTAACCATTGTCTCCTGCACATTCCCATTATCATCCAATTGAATGGTCACCTTAGCATGACCCTCAATTCTGGTTACTGGTTGTATGATGATCTTTTTACCCATCAAATCTCCTTTTTCTTATAAGTCTATATGTCGTATATATCTTATTCTCCTATGTCATGCCCTCTTCGGCAGTGGTCTTAATCTGCCATGAGCACCAATATATCTCTGAAAGGTAGCTGATCTGTCAAGGATTGACTTTAGGTCTAATCCAGTAGTAGAAAGTGCACCCATCATATCTACCATTGGATTAGCACCTTTTCTGATTGGACCAAAGCAGGCTCGACAGGGCATTCCTGCTTTAATACATCGTGGTATTTTTGCAGAGCCACCACAACCAGACTTAGTCACCGGTCCAAGACATAAAAATCCAAGCTCCATAAAACAGCGTGATTCTTCTAATTTTTGCCCCGGCGGGATAATCGGCTCAAGCGGCCTCTTTATAGAGGTTACTGCCTTCTTTTCCCGTTTAGTTGGGCAGTCATCACACACACTCCGCTCTGGTAAGGTAAATGGCTTGCCCGAAAGCAGGGCAGTTAGTGCCTCAGCTACTATCTCTGGTGAAGGAGGACATCCAGGGATATAAATATCAACCTTGATCTCCTCATCAAGGGCATAAACCCGATCAGTCAGTGGTGGAAGTTCTTGTGAGGGTGTCTCTCCAGAGTCCGTAGTCTTGGAGTTACGATAGATTTTATCGTAAATTTCCTCTAAATTATATTGATTCGCTAAGGCAGGGATACCACCATAGCAGGCACAAGAGCCAAGAGCCATTACTACCGAACATTTCTTGCACATCTCCTCTGCCACATGCTTTTCCTTCTCATTGCGTATCCCACCGGAGATAATACCAACTGTAGCCTCTGGTATCTCCATTTCCTCCTTTTCGCCGGTCTGTCCGTAGTATTTATGGTCCATAATCACCGGCATATGGACAAACTCAAGTTGAGGTAACAAATCCAGTAATGGTTCTCCAATGTCCAGAATAGTTACCTCACACCCACCACAAATGTTTAACCACTCCTCTGCAACCTTCACTGCCATAATTTCTTATCTCCTTTTAATTCCTTGTTGAATATGGGCTTGGTCCTAATTGCTTTATTGTTTCAGTAAATTCTGTCATCACCTGAGCAAATCTTTGCCCTTCTGCGGCAGAGACCCATTCTAACCTAAATCTCTCCTGTTCAATTCCAAAGTCATCCAGCATTAACTGGATAGCCTCTGCCCTGCTTTGGGCTTTAAGATTCCCTTCCAGATAATGGCAGTCACCAATATGACAGCCACAGATAAGGACACCATCCGCACCCTTAGTTAAGGCATCGATGACTAAATTAGGGTGAATCATTCCAGAACACATCACCCGAATAATGCGATTATTAGCAGGATACTGTAATCTTGATACACCTGCCAGGTCTGCCCCGGCATAAGAACACCAGTTGCAACAAAAAGTCAGGATTTTGGGTTCAAAGTCTTTTTCCATAATAAAACCTCTCATTTAAAGTAGGTAACCGTTCAGGTGGTAATTTACCGCAGAGACGCAGAGGAACAGAGAAGATATGGAAATAAATCAGATAACAGAAAAGATTATTGGTGCAGCCATTGAAATACATAGGACCTGCTTGCCGAATCTTCAGCAGGCAAGCCAGATTTGTTAATCCATCCCTGATTTTCATCAGGGCAAGTTTAATGTTGTTGAACTCAAGAGCTTGCACTGATGAAAATCAGGGATGTTAAGCGTATCGTAAATAAATTTTAATTTTCTTCTCTGCGTCTCTGTGTCTCTGCGGTGAACGGTTACTAAAGTAGGAAAGTAGGAAAGGGAGTATCCTCTTTTCCCTTTCCTACTTTCCTATTTTCCTACTTCTTCCAACGCCGCCTCCACCTGTGCGGCAATCTGCTCAAGCCTGAACCCTCTAACAAATATCCCTTTCTTGGGACAGGTAGCCATACATACTCCACAGCCATGGCATTTGGCAATATCTACCTTAACCGTCTTTTTGATAGCTCCATCCTTCTCATATTCAACTAAGGTAATTGCCTTATATGGGCAGGGGTCAACACAATAAGCACAGCCATCACAATTGGCATCTATCACCTCAGCTATCCTCGGGTCTATCTCCAGTTCATCCTTAGAGAGTATTACCGATGCCCGAGCTGCCGCCGCCATGGCTTGAATGATGGATTCAGGGATAGTTTTGGGTCCATGGGCAGTGCCGCAAACAAAAATTCCCTCAGTAGCAAAATCTACAGGCCTTAACTTCATATGCGCCTCTAAGAAAAAGCCGTGTTCATTTAACGACACCTTTAATTTCTGAGCAATATCCTTGTTTGATTCATTGGCTTGTGTGCCAGAAGAAAGAACAACTAAATCCGCGGGTAGGTCTATCTTCATTCCCAAAAGCATATCCAGGACAGAAACATTTATCTGACCATTTTTCAGCTCAACTTGCGGTTTTTCATTATCCTGTCTCTGGATAAATTTAATTCCCTTTTCCCTTGCCTGGCGGTAATATTCCTCATAATATCCATAAGCACGAATATCACGGTATATAATATAGACATCTGTCTGCGGATAGACCTCCTTGATTTTTAAGCCATTCTTAATTGCCTCTTGACAGCATACCCGTGAGCAATACATTCGCTCTTCTTCGCGTGAACCAACACACTGGAGCATCACTACGGTATTCGGGACTCGGGGCTCGGGACTCGGGGCTCGGGGTTCGAGATTCGCTAATCGCTCCTCTAATTCAAGTTGTGTTATTACGCGTTTGTCTTGACCGTAGAGATATTCTGTTGGCTTGTATTCTGTGGCGCCAGTAGCCACGATGACCACACCGTGTTCTATTTCTGCACTCGTTCCATTAACCGCCAATTGTGTTTTAAAGTTTCCTACGCTTCCTTCGATATTTACCAGCTGGGTATTGAGATACAACTTTATCTTTGGGTGATTTTTGACCTCACTAACTACTTTTTCCCATAATTTATTTCTTTCCGCTCCAAGAAGATATTTAATCCTTTGGTTATATCCGCCAATTTCCTGGTTCTTTTCAATCAAATGAACTTGATAACCTTGTCGGGCTATTTCGATACTTGCGGTTAATCCAGCTATGCCAGCACCAATAACTAAGGCAGACTTGTTTACCGTTAGATAGCTTGGATACAACGGCTCATTCATTCTCACCTTAGCCAACGCCATTTTAATCAGGTCTTTTGCCTTCTGGGTGGCTTTTTGTGGTTCTTGTCTATGCACCCAGGAATTTTGGTCGCGGATATTAGCCATTTCAAAGAGGTACGGATTAAGCCCGGCATTCCTTAAAACCTCCATAAAGAGCGGCTCGTGCGTGCGCGGGGTGCAAGCGGCTACTACCACGCGATTCAACCCCTCCTTCTGGATAACCTCCTTTATCCGCTCACAACTATCACTTGAACAGGTGTATAACCTATTCTCACAATGCACTACATTGGGTAATCTCCGCACATACTCAACTACACTGTTAACATCTACTACACCGGCAATATTTGTCCCGCAGTGGCAGACAAATACACCCACCCTTGGCTCTTCTTGAGTCACATCGCGTTGTGGAGGATACTCCTGCTTCTTGACTAAGCTCCATTTGACATCAGAGAGAATGGCTAAACATTCAGCCGCAGATGCACTTGCCTCCATTACACTCTCTGGAATATCCTTTGGTCCTGTGGCTACACCCGCCGCAAAAATTCCCTCCAGATTTGTCTTTAGGAAAGCATCGGTCTCCACAAACCCAAACTCATTCAGCCGCAGATTCAACCGCTGGGCAATAGCCTTTACTGGCTGTGGTGTGATACCCACACACAAGACGACTAAATCGAACTCCTCCTCGATTATCTCGCCAGAAAGTCCATAGCGGATAACCAGACCCTTTGTCTGAGGGTTTTGCTTGAGGGTTGACGGTGTCTGATTAATATACGCTATCCCCTCTTTTTTCGCCCGTTCATAATAGGCTTCATACCCCTTGCCAAAGGCTCGCACATCCCGATAGAATATCTTACATTCCAAATCTGGCAGATGTTCCTTAGCGATTATCGCCTCTTTGGTGGCATACATACAACAGACGGATGAGCACCAGGGTCTTTCTGTATCCCTTGAGCCAACGCACTGGATAAAGGCAATCTTGTGCGGATGGGTTTTATCTGATGGTCTTAACACCTCTCCTCTAAAGGGACCTGATGCACCCATTATCCGTTCAAACTCCAGGCTGGTGACCACATTGGGATACCTGCCGTAGCCGTATTCGCCAGCGAGTTTTGCCTCAAAAGTTTCATAACCAGGGGCTATGATTACCGCACCTACCTCCAGATTAATGGCTTCTTGTTTCTGCTGGTGCTCTATTGCTTCTGCCTTGCACGCCTGGACACACATCAGGCATTCAGAGCAGCCACCGCAGTTGAGGCAGCGTTTTGCCTCTTTGACTGCCTGTTCTTGAGAATAGCCCAATTCGATCTCTTCAAAGTCCTTTATTCGCTCCTGTGGTAGCAATTTAGGCATTGGTTGTCTCTGCTCTATCTTAATCTCCCTTTGAGGCAGGTTTGCCCCTGCTTCGGTCTTTTTTTCTCGGCCTTCGAACATATCCATCCCTTGCAGATAGCGATGGATGGATTCTGCTGCCTCGTGTCCGTGTGCAATTGCATCCACTGCCATGCCAGACAACCCGATTACATCACCACCAGCAAATATCCCAGGCACATTTGTAGCTAAGGTGGTTTTATCAACCTTTAAAAAGCCCCGCTCAGTTATCAATACCCCATCTGCGGCTTGAACCATTGAGTAGTCCACCACTTGTCCTACTGCAATAATAACCGTATCTGCATCCATCGTGGTGATATTTTCTCTGGCAAATACCGGGCTAAACCTTCCCTGTTTATCAAACACAGAAAGGCATTCTATCAGTTCTATGGCACAGACAGAGCCGTCTTTGCCCAATATGCGGTTTGTCCCTTTGCGGTGAAGGATGGTTATCCCTTCCTCTTTGGCGTCTTTGATTTCCTGTGGATGAGCAGGCATCTCCTCAAGGGATTCCATGCACACCATACTAACCTTCTCTGCCCCTAAGCGTAATACGGTTCTGGCAACATCAGTAGCTACATTGCCGCCGCCGATAACCGCTACCACCTTACCAGTTAAGTCTATCTCTCTATGCCGCTTGACACTATGCAAAAAGGAGGTTCCGTGGACAACCCCGGCTAAATCCTCTCCCTCAATATTCAATCTCTTGCTCTGATGCATACCAATAGCGATAAAGATAGCTTTATAGCCTCTATCAAAGAGGTCATTCAGGGTTAAATCTGGACCCAGCGGGGTATTAGTTAGTATCTCTACCCCTGAGTTTTTTATCTGTTCGATTTCATAGTCAATAATCTCTGCGGGTAAACGATATTGCGGGATACCTACCCGCAGCATACCACCTGCCACCGGTAAAGCCTCAAATATGGTTACCGGGTATCCGCGTTGAGTCAGATTATAGGCACAGGTTAGTCCAGCAGGACCAGAGCCAATTACGGCTATCTTCTCAGGGTATTTCACTTCAACTTTAGAGGGTTGCCAGCCGCCATTTACTCTTTCATAATCAGATACAAAGCGTTTTAATGCCCGGATGCTCAAGGGTTCGTCAACATCCTTGCGATTACATTTACTCTCACAGGGTGCGTTACAAATACGGCCGCATATCGAGGGAATAGGGATTCTGCGGCGAATAACCTCCATTGCCTCTTTAAATCTTCCCTGACTGATCAAGGCGATGTATGCCTGATTATCACAACCGGCCGAGCAGGCGAGGCGACAGGGTGATTTATGTTCGGATTTGTCTATGGTGAACCAGTTGGGGACTGCCTGAGGGTAAAGACGATAGATTGCCTTTCTCTGGTTAAGCGAGCAGTTAAATCCATCCGGCACCTCTACAGGACAGGCCGTCTCACATTCACCACAGCCAGTGCATCTGTCTTCACGCACATATCTTGCGTGCTTATTCAATCTAACCGTAAAATTGCCAGCCTGCCCAGAAATAGACTCTATATCGCTCAGGGTAATTATTTCGATATCCTTATGTCTGCCAATCTCAACCAGTCTGGGAGCCATCGTGCACATCGCACAATCGTTAGTCGGGAAGGTTTTATCGAGCATCGCCATCACGCCACCGATGCTGGGTCTGGTATCTACCAGATAGACCTTTATCCCACTATTAGCCAGGTCAAGTGCGGCTTGCATGCCGGCAATACCGCCACCAAGCACTAAACAAGAACCGATTTTTGTATTTTTTATTTCCGTTGCCATTTTTTTAAACCAATCTCCTAAATTCTTCTATGGTTAATCCAATATCATTCAGTATAGTTTTTAGAGTCCTTCTTTTTATTATCTTCCCTCTGTGTCTTGGGATAATAGTATGCCTCATATCGCTTTTTCTCCGCCATACCTCGTGACTACCTTTTGCTGTTCGATAAAATTCAAATCCAATCTTGCGAAGGACACTTATAACATCTTTATCAGTTATTGCAGGGAATTTGTCACTCATTTATACTTCCTGTAACATAGGAATACCCGAAGTAACCACTACCTTCCCTTCATAGATTGGAAGTGAAGGAATGTTTTTGCCCAATTCTTGATAAGAATCACGGAGTATTTTTATTGCATCCTGGATATTCTCTATTGCCTCTAAATAGGTTTCCCCTTCTACATGACATCCTTGAAGAATAGGGCATTCAGCATAATACCCACCTTCTTCTAAACATTCAACTATTATTGGGAATAGAATTGTCTTTTTCATTTTCTGACCCCTTTTCATATTTATTTTTGACACTACCTCTTTTTCCAAATCGTCTCCAGGCTTCCTCAAATCTCTGGAGTATTTCTTCCATTTCCAACAAGCGGGAAAATTCCTTAAGCCACCGGCGGATATACGCAACATTTAACCTCTTTCCTTGACGGATAATTACCCCATCAATATCAAGTAAATCTTGAGGTCTTCCTGCTACTGCCTTATGAATAATGAGGTCTTCTGCCGAACATATCCGCACAATTCCACTTCCAAGATCACATTCTACTGCGCGTTTTACAACTTCCTGCTCATATCCAGGGATACCTAACGAAATATCTATTTCTATCCCTTCTCTACTTTGAACTAAACAGACACGATGTTTAAGAGCAAACTCTAATGCATCAGAAATTCGAGGGGAAAAGATAGATAATATCTTTTTTAATGTTGCCTCTTCTTGCCCCAAATCAACCAGAATAGTAACATCTACATCACGGGTAAAGCGTGGCTCTCCCCAATGTTGGAGGGCAATGCCTCCTATGATGGCATAAGGTATATCTGCTTTGGTAAAGAATTGATGAATCTCTACAGCAGCCTTAATTTGTAGATTCATTTAGCACCCTGTTTATAACCGCTAACCTGGTTAAACATACTTCTTTTTTTAAGTAAAAAGGAGATTTTTTGTCTTTCTAAATTTTCTATGTCTTCCTTATGAGAATTTTGTTCCCAGAAATGGCAAAGGTTATCGTAAATGCGAAGAGAATCTTGACTTGACAAATGGGATAACCATTTTCTCTTCTCTGCCATAATTACTTCATTAGCCTTTCTATAACCTTCAACAAAGGACAATATTACTTCCCGAGACACTTTTAATCCACTCTTCATACTAATTATCCTCTTATTTTATTTTCCCTAACACCTTATCTACCTTTATTAGATGCCGGTTCAAGCCTAATTCTTTCGCGGACAACCCATACGCCAGCCCGATTAGTTGGGTAAAATAGAACACTGGCAGATGGTACTCCTTTAACTCCCACTGAACTAATTCTAAATTAAGATGGCATAAGGGACAGGCGACCGAGATACAATTTGCACCGCTTTGTCTGGCATTATCTAATAATTGTTTGGTTAATCGAAATACAATCTCTTTTTTAGGCAGGGTATAAGATGCCCCACAACAATCGGTTTTGTATGACCAATCAAGGACATTCATACCAATATCAGTTAAAATATTATCCATCGTTTGAGGATTTTCAGCATCATCGAACTGCTTAATCTTGGGTGGACGGGTTAATAGACAACCGTAATAGCAGACCACATTTATCCTGGAGAGGTCTCTGGTGATGAAGCAATGCTCAATCTTTTTGGGGAATAGTTCTAATGGGTGGAGTATTGCCACAGAGTTTCTGAATTCATAACCTAATGTTTGAGACACTGTTTCCTGTAGTTGTTTATCCTGCTTGATTTCATAGGTAGCGACTTTCAATCGACTAAAGCAAGCGGCACAAGGGGCTACTACCTGGCTATAGCCTTGCTTTTCTGCTTTAGCCAGGTTATCTGCTGCCAGGGCAATAGAAACCGATGATGAACAGCAATGAGGAGCCACTGGCACACAACAAGTCCATCCCTTTATCTCCTCTAATTTAATATCAAAGGGTTTGATTGCATAGGATAAAGAATCTCCATACTCCTTTGAGCCTGAATGAATTGAACAACCAGGATAGTAGCCGTATTGCATATAAGGTTACCCCTTTCATAGATTATCATACTTATTTGAAAGTTCCATTCCTTCTTCAAGTAACGCAGTTCGCACTACTTGTCGCACATAAGTAGCAATATCAATAGCACGAAATGCTTCTTCTTTTGTTACTTCTTCATCCTCGCCGGGATAGCGGGTAGTAATTGCAAATGGTGTTAATTCTTCTGCGTTCTGCAATTGGCCAGGCCAACTTGCCTGTTGCGAGCATAATTCTAATAATCGAGAAATATTGTGTGTATATGGGAAGTCCACCCTTTTGAATATTAAATAGGCTTTCAAGTGCTTCTCCGCACATTGTTGTGCATGATAGGCAACTAATCGGTAAGGAACAGGAAGACGCATGGTCATAGCATATTGTGCCATCTGCAAATCTTCATCTCCATAAATAAGCCACTGTTTGACCTTACGGTGAATTTCACTGATGAGGTTGTTCATACAAAATCCTTCCTTCTTGCCAGGCAGGTCGGGCTATAGTGCCTGGAATATGACGGTCACGCTCAAACTCTTGTGGAGTAAGAACGATTATATCCCGTGCAAAACCAAGCCCGGCTAATGCTCTATCAATTGCTACCATAAGCTTTCTGCGACTACCTTCAATCGGACAGATGACCAAAATATCTACATCGCTACGGCTATCAGCCGTCCCTCTTGCCTGCGACCCAATAAGAATAATCTTTGCTGGATGAAACATATCCACCATTCTTTGCGTAGCTTGATTAAGTGTTTCCTGCTCAATCATTTTCTTCAGAACCTCCGAATTTTCTGGTTAGTATTGGGACATTTTTTGCCCATCGAAATATTTGATTAACCCTCCAGACATCTTTTATTGAAGGGAAAAGGTTCAATTTCCCTCTTTTTAAAAGTTCAATGGTCAGTGGCAATTCCTTTTGAATCCCCTTTGTCTTTAGTTTTACTATCCCACCCAGAGCCAATTCAAAACTCGTCCCAAACAACCGCACAGATTTAATAAAGCAATTATAGAAAAAGGGGATTTCGGGGAGAGCAGGCTTTATTCGTTGTTTCATAGCTACCATTCTTAACGCATCCATAACTTTAGGCAGGTCAACCTGTTGTGGACAGCGGGTGATACAGGTCTCGCAAGAGGCACACAACCAGATTGTCTTACTTTTTAGAACAAGGTCATTCATCCCCAAGACTAAGGCATGGATAATCTGAGTAGGGGTCAAATCCATTTCCGGAAGCATCGGACACCCGGAGGTGCATTTTTTACACTGATAGCATAGATTCACATTTTGGCCTGATGCTTTTTCTATGGTTGTTAATAGGTTATTGTTCATCATTACCCGATTCCTATAGAAATAGTCAGTAGATAGTAGATAGAGAATTTGACTACTCTCTATTAATTAAAAGAAGTTTATCATAATCTATACTGAAAAGTCAAGAAAAAAATTTTTTTAAAGTTTAAAAATTTCAAGAATTTTCTGTTGACAAAATTACATAAATTTATTACAATATGATATATTTATAGTTTTGTGATTTTTATCACCACAGAGACACCGAGTTCACGGAGATATATCACAGAAATAAGGAGAAAAAATAAATGATTATTGCAGAACAAAAACCAATCCAGGAAATAAAGGCAATGATAGCAAACTACCAGAAGATATTGGTAGTTGGTTGTGGAACCTGTGTTACGGTTTGTATGGCTGGTGGTGAAAAAGAGGTTGGTATTATTGCCACTTGCCTGCGAATGGCACTTAAATTGGATGGAAAAGAACCTGATATTAGTGAGGCTTGTATTCAGCGGCAATGTGAGTGGGAATTTGTTGATGAGTTAAAAGGAAAAGTGGAACAATCTGACGCCGTGCTTTCTTCTGCTTGCGGTGTGGGAGTGCAAGCACTATCTGAACGATTTGGGGATAAACCTGTTTATCCAGCCCTGAACACTACTTTTATGGGTATGCCCATAGAACATGGATTATGGCTGGAAACCTGCCGTGGCTGTGGTAGTTGTGAATTAGGTAAGTTTGGAGGTATCTGTCCAATTGCCCGATGTTCAAAAGGATTACTTAATGGTCCCTGCGGCGGCAGCCAAAATGGTAAATGTGAAGTCAATAAAGAAATGGATTGTGGTTGGCAACTCATCTATGAACGGCTAACAAAACTTAATCAACTCGACCAGATTGAAGAAATACTTCCACCAAAAAACTGGTTTGTAGATAGGGATGGTGGTCAAAGAAGAATATTGCGGGAAGATATTATTGTTGGACAATAAAGAAAACTCGTAACCGTTCACCGCAGAGACACAGAGACGCAGAGAAGAAAATTAAAATTTATTTACGATAGGCTTATAGCAGTTATTAGTCAAAATTTTACTCAGAGTGGATAAGGAAAAAATCCAAAATCCCAAGCACCAAATCTCAAATAAGCACCAAATTCCACATACCAAAAAGCGAATTAGAGATTAGTGAATTAGAGATTAGATTTTACTAATTCGCTAATTCGCTTAATTCACTAATTCACTAATTGGAATTTGTGATTTGGAATTTCAGAGCCATATCTATGTCAAATTTCGATTAATAAGTGCTATAACATCTCTGATTTTCATCAGTGCAAGCTCGTGAGTCCAACAACATTAAATCGGCAAGCAGGTCCTATGTATTTCAATGGCTACACCAATAATCTTTTCTGTTATCTGATTTATTTCCATATCTTCTCTGGTAACTATTCAGCATACCAGGCAAGTAGGAAGTAGGAAGTAGGAAAGGGGGAAAATACTTCATACTATTTTACTCTTAATTGATTTGATTAAACCTATAAGCATCCTACTCACTTCTTCAGATATATCCCAAATGGATTGAAAATCTGGCAGATAATTAATATCTTTAGATAGAATTAGATAATGCCTTTCCTACTTCTCTACTCTCCTACTTTCCTACAGGGTGAATAGTTACCTTCTCTGTTCCTCTGCGTCTCTGCGGTAAATTACCACCTGAACGGTTACGAAAACTCATATTTCCCAAAATTTCCATTTCTTAAATTCGGGCATAACCGCATAATTAGTCATATCCAGATGAAGTGGGGTAATCGAGATTTTACCTTCTTTAATTGCTCTAACATCTGTTCCTTCCGCCCCTTCTTCATCCATAACACATTTACTGCCAATCCAGTAATAAACCTTTCCTCTTGGGTCAGTTCTTTTAATTAATTCTTCCTGATATGTGCGTTTTCCCAGATGAGTAAGAGATACACCTTTAATTTCTTCTTCAGATAAATTAGGCACATTGATATTTAAGAAAGTATGAGATGGTAGGCCGTGTTTTAAGATAAGGCTAGCAATTTTGCAAGCAAATTTTCCTGCAAAATCAAATTTTGGGTCTTTATAATCGCCCATTGAAATAGAAAATGAAGGTATATTTAAAAGTGTTCCTTCCATAGCCGCAGAAACCGTGCCTGAGTAAGTTACATCCTCACCTAAATTAGGACCTGGGTTAATGCCAGAGACGATTAAATCGGGTCTTTTGGGTAAAATACCTAAAACACTGATATTGATACAATCCGCGGGTGTTCCATCCGTTACAAAGGTATCTTCATCAATCTCGTCAACACGGATAGGATGCGTTAAGGTCAATGAATGTCCTGATGCACTCCTTTCACGGTCAGGGGCAATAATCGTTACTTTACCCACCTTGCTTAAACTTTCTCGTAAAATATGTAATCCTTGTGCCTTTATCCCATCATCATTAGTCAGTAATATGTTCATCTAATCTTTAAATATACCATATTGAACTTCCTATGTCAATAAATTTTCTCTTGACGAAGTAATAATTTTGTGATATAGTTATAATCAATAATTATTTAACCAATTACCCTAGTATGGTGTTGAGTAAGTTTTGCACGGAGTATCATCAGGTTTCGTAACCTGCAAACGGATAATTGGTAACTGGTAACTGGTAATTGGTTAAATAGTTTCGTCCTGAGCTCAGCCGAACGGTATTTAATTACCAGTTACCAATCACCAGTTACCAGAATCAAATTCCGTGCGTTATTTGTTCAACACCACACTAGGGCTTTACGAAATTAAAAATAAGTAACTGGTAACTAATTACCATTCACCAGTTACCAATTGCCAAAAATAAGGAGAGATGATGAAATTTAAAAATGGAATTTATCCAAAATTAACTGATTTGATTGACCGCTCTACACTTAAAGAAATTCAAGATAGTTTAGCTCAAACATTTGAAACAGGTGTAGTAATTATAGATAGAAAAGATAAACTGCATATTCCATTGGGTAGCGTGAATAAATTTTGTATGTGTATTAAAGGAACTAAAGAAGGCAAAAAAAGATGCAGTGAATTTTTAGATAAAATAAAAGAGATAGATAAACCCAAAGAATTAATTTGTCCAATGGGCTTATCGTGTCTGGTTACCCCAATAATCACTGATGAAGTCTTGATAGGATGGATAGTTGTAGAAGGATTACTTACTTCTCGTTCAAAGGTTTTATCTCTGGTTAAAAAATTACCTTCTGAATTTGATATTGCCAGGCTAACTTCTGTTTTAAAAAGAATGAGTGTTCTTTCTAAAAAGAATATTGAGGCACGAAAGACACATCTTTTTTCCATTATTCATCTAATATCTACCTTGTGTCACCGAAAGTATCAACTGGATAAAAGAAACATAGAACTTTCAGGATTATTTGAGATAAACAAAACTATTATTTCAACGATGGATTTAAGAAAGGTACTTATGTCCATAGTCAATGCCGCGGCTACGACTATGGGTTTGAAAAAATGTGCCGTTAGATTGTTAGATGAAAAAGGTAAAGCACTTGTTATGACCACTTCTTGTGGATTAAGTAAGGAGTATCTTAAAAAAACAGAGGTTCTGGTAGGAAAGAGTATTGTAGGAAGGGTTGTTAAGGAGAAAAAACCTATATTTGTCAGCAATACTCAGGAAGATAAACGACTTGAAGACCCATCTAGAACACGGAAAGAAAATATTGCCTCATTACTTTCTGTGCCGTTAATCTTTCAAAATAGAGTGTTAGGGACAATCACTGTTTATTCCAGCCAGATACATAAATTTACAGATGATGAAATTGCTGTTCTGTCTAACTTAGCCGACCAGGCGGCGATTGCTATTGAAAATATACGATTATTTGTGTTGAGAAGTGAAGGAATAATTAGTATCAGCCAGTCATTAGGAGAAACGATTGAGGCAAAGGATACCTATACAAAAGGGCATTGTGAAAATGTGGCAAATTATGCCGTAGCTATTGCCAATAATTTAGGATTACCTGAAGACCACTTAAATGATATTTACCTGGCGGGATTGTTTCATGATATAGGCAAAATTGGTGTAAGCGAAAAGATACTTTTGAAACCAGGTCCATTAACATTAGAAGAATTTAATGATATGAAAAAACATCCAACGATTAGTGTCAATATTTTATCTCCAATAGACTTTAATAAAGAAATCCTTTCTGTTGTTCATCAACATCATGAACGAGTAGATGGTAAAGGGTATCCATATGGTATTTTTGATATTACTTTAGGTGCTCGAATAATAGAAATAGCCGATGCCTATGATGCAATGACATCTGATAGACCATACCGTAAAGCATTATCTAAATCTGATGCAATAATGGAGTTGAAAAGATGTGCCGGAATGCAATTTGACCCAAAAATAGTCGAAGTATTTATAAAAATATTGGAGGAGGAAAAAGAAAATCAATAGTGATACCCTATCTTTACACTAATTCCTTACCCATAGTTGCCAGGCTTAATGAGCTATATTTTACACCTCTTGTTGATTTTAACTGATGTGCCAATTTTTCAATTTCATCAGATTTTCCTTTGACAACGACTATTTCCAGACAATTATCATGGTCAAGATGGATATGCTGAGCAGAAATAATCAGATGGTGAAAATTATGTTGGATGTCCGTTAAGGTATTCACCAGCTCTCGTTGGTGATGGTCATAAACAAGAGTAATTGTTCCCGCAATTTCTTTTCCTGCTACCCATTCTTTTTTTACCAAACTTTCCCGAATCAAATCACGAATAGCCTCAGAACGATTGGTGTAATTCTGGGAATGGATAAGTTTATCAAACCTTTCCAGGAGTTTTTTATCCAGAGAAACTCCAAACCGAATTAATTCACTCATTGAATACCCTCCTTTTTTTTCACCGCAGAGACGCAGAGGAACAGAGAAGACATATAGTAAGTATTAACCAAAAGTTCACATTAGTATTGTTGCTATATCTGTTCTATGAGAAATTTTCGTTAATAACTACTATAAAAAATGTGGGTAATGATTAGGATGAAAATCAGGGATGTTAAGCGTCTTGTCCATAGATTTTATTTTTTTTCTCTGCGTCTCTGTGTCTGTTATGTAAAGTGTCAAGCTTTTTTTTATTTTTTTACTTAAGAAAAGACTCTACGACTTATCTCTATAACTCTACACCTTATTTTTGTTTTAGGCATTTTGA
>JBFLXS010000005.1 GCA_040755795.1 bacterium
CCAAAAATGTTATTATAAAATAATAAACGTGTTCTTCAATTTTGTAATATTAAACCTCTTTTTGTCTTAACTAAGAGCATAAATCTCACTCTATAAAGTTATAAATGCTTTCACAGACAAAGATGCCCTGACTTTCAATGTAAGACTGTCGGTTATCTTGCATGACTTACACTTGAACACATTAAAAATGATTTTATAGATAGTCTAAACACTCTAAAGAGTTTTTTCAAGAATATCTGCTATACGTTTGCTAGCTAAACCATCACCATATGGGTTACTTGCTTTTGACATTTTATTGTATTCATCCTTATCATTAAGGAGTTGTTTAAACGCATCATATATGGTTTCTTCATTCGTTCCTACTAGTTTTAGTGTACCAGCTGCAATTCCTTCTGGTCTTTCAGTTGTATCTCTCATCACTAGAACAGGTTTTCCTAAAGATGGGGCTTCTTCTTGTATACCACCGCTATCTGTAAGTATTAAAAATGATGCATTTAAAAAGTTATGGAAATCAACAACTTCAAGAGGATCAATTATTTTTATGCGATCATTATTCGCTAAGATACTATTTGCAGTTTCTCTTACAACAGGATTCATGTGTATAGGATAAATTGCTTTTATATCGCTATGTTCGTTTACAATCCTTTTAATTGCATTAAACATGTGCTTCATTGGCTCACCGAGATTTTCTCTTCTATGAGCTGTTATCATTATTAACCTTGATCCTGACGCCCAATCAAGCATTGGGTGTGTGTAATCATCTTTTACTGTAGTTTTTAATGCATCAATAGCAGTATTTCCAGTAACATAAATATTTTCAGGATTTCTTGATTCATTTAGTAGATTTTGTTTTGCTGCTTCTGTTGGGGCAAAATTGAATTTTGAAATAATAGAAACTGCTTGTCTGTTAAACTCTTCTGGAAACGGTGAGTAGATATTATGAGTTCTTAATCCAGCCTCAACATGCCCAACAGGAATTTGCAAATAGAAACAAGCTAAAGAAGTCACAAATGTAGTGCTTGTATCACCATGAACTAGAACAACATCTGGTTTTTCTAACTCAAGAACTTCCTTTATTTTATTTAGGATATTCGTAGTAACATCAAACAATGTCTGTTTATCTTTCATGATTGATAAATCAAAATCAGGAACAACATTAAAAGTATTGAGCACTTGATCCAACATTTGTCTATGTTGCCCTGTTACACAAACTATGGTCTTTAATTGTTGACGAGTCTTTAATTCATTAACTAATGGACACATTTTTATTGCTTCAGGTCTTGTTCCAAAAACAAGCATAACCTTTTTCATATATTCTTCCTCGCTTTACTTTCGATTCTTTTTATAAGTTCTGTAGGAGAAAAGTCATTTTTATATGCATAGTCTATTTGCTTATGTGATTTTATAAAACCAATATCAATGTCATTAATATTATCAAAAATTATCATATTCTCTTTGTTAAAAAATGGAGACTGAAGCAAATATTTATTGTTTGTTACTAGTTTCTTACCATATATAATTGCTTCAATCGTTCTTAGTGATAAACCAGTCTGGATATCTGGAACGACTTCTAAAATTGAATTACTATGTAGCAAAATCTCGAGTGATTCTCGATAACTCACTCTATAACTTGATACGACTAGACCACTATCTTGTGTATAATCAATTCGGTCCGATATTACTATGTTTTTAAATACTACATCATTATTTTTTAAATAAGCTGAAATTTCTTGAATTGTGTCAAGTCTTCCTTTGTCTAAACCAACAAAAGATACATCAAATAAATTAAAAACTTTATTGTATTGTTGCTTAGAATATATTCCCCAAAAATGAAAAAAACCATATTTTTCTGCATCTATCGGATCAAAACAATATACTTGGTCAAAGTGCTTTTTTACAAATGTAATTCTATCCTTGTTTTGACCGATAACGTTGTAAATAATGGAAACTCTTTCAACATTACGGTATTTTTTCGTAATCCAAGTATAGAAACATGGATCATTAAAAAATATAAAAGAATCAAAAACAATGCAAATGGAATTGTCAAAATTAACATTAGAATAAAAAATATTGAAAAAAAAATGTGAAAACAGTTTGTTTTTCCCGAGTCTTGACTTGGTTTTTATAAGCCAAAGGAACTTCATGAAAATACTCATTGGTTTGATTTCTAATATTTTAATTGAACTGTCTTTTTCTAGTTCGGACAGCATGAAATCAGAATAGTCATAAACACTAGGAAATATATATTTAGTCATTATCAAAAATCCTTTCTTTACTAATAACATACAAAAAGTAAAAAAATACGAGAAATGCCAACGAAACTATAGTACCAATCAACGCAGAAAGCATGAAAAAGTTGAGCCATGATGTGATAATTACTGGATTAATTTGAAAGTATAAATAGAGTAAAGTTACCAAGATAAATGATATCAAAAATATTAAAATTGGTAAAGAGTTTTTGAAACTAGTTACTCTTTTGTTTTGAACATTTTTTTGATATATGGCGTTGCTCAAAAAACTTATTATTGGTCCTAGTAATGCATATTCAAATCCCAAAAAATACCCAGAAATCACTGATACTATTATTGCAATAAAAACAAACATAATTGCAATTTTTGACGTTTCTTTAAAGAGACCATGCGAAGCTGTGGGAATAGCGTAGATTACTCTAAAAGTATTTGCCAGTGAAAACATTATCAACATGTACCCTAATACAGGATTCACATAGTTTAAATCAGAAATTCCGAAAGTATATATCTTTATAAATGGAGTGAGCAAGATTGCTGTTGAAATAAGCATTACAGTTGCAAAGAAAAAATACACAAAATAGAAATTTTTGAAGAAAATATTTTCTTTCTTTATATTTCCCTCATTTACATTATGAGTAAATGTTGCAGTGATAGATTGATAAATTGTTGATAGTATGATATTTATCATAATAATTGGCATATTATATACTGTGTATATACTAACTTTTTCAAAATCGTAAATAAATGTAATAACTAGTAATGGTAAAGCTGATATGATAGTGTAAAAAATTTCGTGAAAGAAAACATCTTTCTGCATATTTAGAGAAAATTTTTTGTCGATAATTGATGAAAACGAGATTAAATCTTTATAATGTTTTCTAACAAAATAATTTAATGATATTCCCCTTATCAGGTTAATTATCAAACTTAATGTATAAATAAGCAGGATATTCACATTATTGATGATCAGAAAGATGGTTAATACCTGACTAACTATTGTTGAAATAATTGTAAATATTGATATGTAATAACTTTTTTGATCAGCATGAAGTAGGACTCTACACTTGGACATAATAAAGTATTCTATCGAAGTAGTTAATCCAAATAACAGAAACAAACTTGCTATTGTTACTTTATCAATGTTTTGATTATTAGCTAGCATTGCGTAAATTGGAGTAAATAACAATACAATAGTTGAGAAGATTATCCCTATTTTAATATAACTTTTTTTCGAATAACTTAAAATAATGTTAACATTTTTATAGTCTTTAGCAGATAAATATCTTACAAGGTAAAATACCGCAGCACCACCTAATCCAGCTTCTATCAATGTGAAGTATCTTAAAAGCTGATTAATGGATGAAACTATACCATTTAGTTCAGAGCCATATTGCTTGATAATAAGTGCTGGAGTAATAAAACCAAACAATGCAATAACAAATTGTAATAGAATTGAAGTACTGGTATTAAGTATAATTGGTTTTCTATAACTCATATTACACCTACTTCCTTCTGGTTATAAACACTCTTAATGTACTAAGTGCATAAAATGTGAAATCTTTTGTGATCATCATCTGAATTTTTTCAAAAGCAGTATTATTGCTTGCTATTATTAAATTATACATCTTTATTCTCACTTGCTTATATAATACTTTTTTGTTCTTTACATAATTTATTGATATCTTAGCAAATAAGTTTTTGTATTCATTTAGATTTTTTTTTGTTAGAGTATTTAGTGTCTCAATATAAAATATTTTCCTGATATCATCATCACTTAACCCATTTCTTTTTAATAGATCAAATCGCGCTTTATTGGCAAACATATGTTGACTCTCTGTATTTTTTTTACTTATTTGCTGGTCATGAACTCGATAAAACAAAAGTTTTTTGTTTAAATTATGAAATCTTTTTTCATGGATGAGTCTAGTCCATAGTTCATAGTCTTGTGCTTTAAGAGTATTATTATCGTACAGTGGGTTAATATTGATACTATTTGATCTTATCATTATTGTTGGATGAGCCATTGGGTTATTAAATAGTAGTGCAGCTTTTATCTCTTCATGTTTTTTTGGATATTTCCTTTGATATCCTACTAAACCCAACGCTTTGATTTGTGTACCTAAAATGTCAATTTTTTTATGCTTCTCCATGTATTTAACTTGAACCTCAATTCTATTCTTGTAAGAAATATCATCAGAATCCATTCGTGCGATATACTTACCAGTAGAAACCTTAATAGCTTTATTCAAGTTTGAAGTTAGACCATGATTTGAGTCATTGTAAATAATTTTCAATCTCTTATCATTATAAGTTTCTAGTATGTTACGTGTTTTATCAGTTGAACAGTCTTCAAAAATTATTATTTCTAAATTTTTGTAAGTCTGTTCTAATAAACTATCGACACACTTCTTTATAAAATACTCTGAATTAAAAGATGACATTATTATACTAACCAGTGGGGTTCTCATTATTAATTACCTTTGATATACAGTATTTTAGTGTAAAAAAAGTATATGACATACACATAGATATATACATTAAAATAGGTAATAAAAGTGTAAAAATAACCTCGTGGGTATATGAAAAGAGGAATTAGTAAGTAAAAAAATAACGTCACATTCATTGGTTTTTTCGAAAGACCATTTTCTCTAAATTTTATGCTAATTTTATTGAGAATTAATGATATGAATATCCCGGAAATTAGGCTAAAATATCCAAAATTATAATATAATTCAGCCACATATGATCCACCAAGACCACCTCCAAAAAAAGTATTCATATTTTCTCCTATTGATATGTATTGATTGAAAAAATCTCCAAATAGTATTGAAGAGAAAGGCAGTAAAATCATTGTTGATCCAAGATATGTCAATCCATTTGCATACTGAATACTTTCAGGGACAAATTCAAATGTATGTATTAGAGTTAATAACGTTCCTCCAAACTCTGAAAACATATAAATCAAAGGGTTGTTATATGAAATATAAAAGATAAAATTAGAAACTATGCTATTTGAGCCAGTTACATTTCTTATTTGAGCAATGTAAGGTAATAGCAATAGTAGTAATAATATGAATATTAGGTGAGTTACTTTTAATCGACGAAATGAATACTTAAAATAATAGTAATAGATAAAAATACACATTAGTATTATTGCCATTGGTAAAGATCTATTCCCAACCATTAGCATCTTAAATACATTCCAAAAAATAAAAGAAATTAGAATATATTTACCTAGTAATTTGTTTTTGTGGGTAATAACAAATCCTATAAAAACAATGAGAAACATATTATTTAAGATAGATAATATATATGCATTGCCAAATTTATATGCTTCTACGTAACCAAACTGTTGTGAGAGAAAAATTTGAGTGATGTCAACATAGAAATAAGGAATAATTGTAATAAGCAACATTAATGAAAAGAATCCGAAATCTCTTTTAGTGGAATATTTAGATATTGCATTTTCATTTAAAAATATTTTGCTATTATTGTGAAAAAGTTTATAAAATTGGCCTGTAATTTCAATTATTTTTGTTAAAAACAACGCAAAATATGTGCTTTCGACAATAATATTGCTGTCGTACCTTAGAATATTAAATTTATCGGGTAAAATAATGTCAAAATTGAATACTAGAAGAAAAAGCTGGCCAAAATGGAACAAATATGTAAGGACAACAAAAATGAAATAAATATCCAAAACCTTTCCTTTAGTCAAAAAATGGGAAAAAATAAATATTGTGAATGATAGAAAAGCGATAAGTGATGCAGTGTACAAATTGTTGTTTGACAGTGAAAAAATAAATATAAAAAACATAAAAAATAAGTTCACAATTGCAATATATAGATTTATAGTTTTAGTATTATTCATGTGTTTAAGTCCTCAAAACAATCTCTAAGTTTTTAAGTGAATCTTTGTCATTTTCAAAAGTTGTGCTCATTAGGTTTTTCTTAAATCTAATATATTTTTTATCTGATAAAATAATTAGGAGCTGTTCAAATATATCTTGCACATTATTTTCGACTATTATTCCGTTTATACCGTGTGAAATTTGCTCTATGGATGAGGGATATTTAGTTATTAGTGAGGGAAGTTTAAGGCACTGTGACTCAATAATTACCATTGGAAAAGCCTCAAATTTTGATGGAAGGACAAATAAATCAGAGTATTTCATATACGGATAAGGATTTGATTTTTCTCCAAGCAAATGAATGTAGTTCTCTAATTTATGATCTTCAACCATTTTTTTTAAAATATTAAAATCCACTCCGTCACCGATAATGTTCCAATCAAAATTTTTTATGTTGGATTCTAATAGTTTATTGACAATCGTGATGATTCTGTCTAATGCTTTTGTTTTAAATTCGACTCTAGCGACAGTTAATATTTTGACTTTATTGTCAATTGTGAAAGGCATACTTAGGTTGCTTTTCTCGATTAGATTCTCGCAATTTACGAAATTTTTGATTGAAATAAGTTTAGTCAGAATTGAGGGGCATATACTTGCAATTTTCGATTTTTGAAAGTTAGAAACAGCTACAATAAAATCAAATTTTTTGTATGTTTCGTTTGCTATTTTGTCCGTAATGCAAATGTCTTGTGGGTCTGCGTGAATCCAACCAACCCTTTTTAAAGATTTTACAGCTAATTTGGAATATAGATTTGTTAATAACACCTGTCGATGCTTATCATATATATCATTTGCAAAAGACACGACAATATCAAAACTACTTTTTCTTGTCAAAAAGAAAGTAAGATATTTTACAGGTTTTTCACCAAATAGCGTTTTTAGAGATTTAACAAATAGAAATATAATAAATGTAAGCAAATCCTTATTTCTGGCTTCATTTAAGGACAAATAATTAACCTCTACAAACTTTTTTGTTCGAATAATATGAACATTATCAATAGAAACAATATCGTTGTTCAAAACTTGAATATAGATATTGTAATTGAAGTTTTTCTTAATCAGATAAACTAATGATTCTAATGATGAAGTTATTCCTCCAATGCGAAAAGAATCTATTACTATAAGTAACTTTTTCATATATGAATACTGTCTATCAGCTTTGATAATTCTTTTTTATTGTCAATATTATCATACATTCTTTTAGAATTTGCTGAATAAAAACCGTAGTTACTTTCAATATTGTTTAATGCAACAATAAATTCATTTTCAATTGAATAATTAACACAAATGCCAGAATTTGAATGCTCTATTGTATATTTCAACCCGGGTATATTGTTACCAATCATTGGTTTAGAAAATGCACCGTACTCATAGATTTTATTTGGTGCACAATATATATTATTCAAACTATTTTCAGCATAATTTACAATTCCTATATGTGCATATTTAGTTATTTCCAAATGAAGCGGAGCGGGTATGTATCCAATGTAATAAGTATTTTGATAAATCTCTTTGATTTTATCTACGAATCCACCATGGTCAATACCCAATAAAACAAAAAAATATCTATCACTGTTTAATTTCTTTAATTCAAGAGCAATAGTCTCTAGATTGCGATCAGAATAGATTTGTCCTTGATATATAATAATTTTATGTGAATTTGAAATATTTGTTACAATCTCAATCACGTTTTGAATGCTGGTAATATCAACTTCACCAAAAAAATCTGGTTTATTTGGAAGAACTGTTGGTAATTTATCGAGTTTATACGAATGTTTTAATAAAAAACCTCTATTGTATTCAGGGCAAATTAAGAATGGAAATTTTCTTAAAAATATTTTCATATAAGATTCATAGAAAAAATACTTGTCGTATAATTCCCAAATATTTAAAATAGAATTTTTTTTCTTCTTAAAGTCTTCTAAAACTATTGCAGTATCTAAAGAACCATAAATAAGTAAATCGAAACTTGCTTTTCTAATTTTTCTTCTAGCAAAATATCTAAAGCAAATCCAATTAATAATTTTAACTTTATGTTTATTCCGATATAAATTAAAGTGAATATTATTTTTTTCCAAATAGGTTCTAAAGGCTTCACTTATATTGCTTGTTATAAGGTAAATTTCGTGGTTAAGTTCCTTGAGAATTTTAATCTGATTCATAACTGGTGGAAGCCATTCAGGATTTCCCTTCAATACGTACGTTATTTTCATTTAGTCCTCCTCATGGATTGAAATCTTGTGATTTTCTAACTGATTCTCAAACGAATCAATTTTCTTAATAATCCTACAAGGATTACCGATTACTATTGAATTGTCTGGAATGTTTCCTTTAACTACAGAGCAAGCTCCTATTATACAATTGTTTCCTATTTTTGAACCTGGTAAAAGGGATACTCGTGCACCAATAAAAACGTTATCTCCTATAGTTATGGGATTTATAGTATATTTCTCTCCCTTAAGTCTTCGTACAAAATTCCCATTTGCTCCATTTACTACATTTATTGAGTAATCATGTGTTAGAAACATCACTTCTCTTGATATGGTAATATTGTCTCCAAGTGTAATCAAGGAGTAATCTTTACCGTCAAAATAAACATCTGATGATATAAACTTAGGGATTCCAATAACATTGATTCCAATTCTTTTAAGGTATTTTGTAAAATGGAACATATAAAAACTTGTATTAATGTAAATAAGTTTTTTTATAACCGAAAGTTTAATTCTACTGATTATTTTTTTTATTTTTCTCATAGTTTGCACACTCATTGTATGTAAAGGTTTATATATTTTCTTGTTGAATACTTGAAGTCTAATTGATCATTTTTTATAAAATTAAATCTAATTGATCCATCTTTAATTCTTAATATTGCATCATAAATCATATTTGCCGTTTTTTCATTCAAAATAATGCCATTCATTCCAACCATTTCTGGACTCCCACCAGTATTAAATGTTATTACTGGAGTTTCACAACATAGTGCCTCTAAATTTGTTGTTGGATAATTATCTTCAAGAGTTGGATTGACATATACATCGGATATAGAATAGAACTCTGCAAGTTCAATCGAATTTTCGGTTCGCTCAATTCCAATAACATTTTTTGGTAAAACTCTTATTTGAGATTTAGTCAAACCAATTATTATTATCACTTCTGTATCTGAAATAATCTTAGAAAGTTCTATAAGGTATTTAAGTCCTTTACGCTTATCCCAGATGTTTGCAACACCTAAAATGATAAATTTTTTTTGTATATTAAACCTTTCTCTTAGAGCTGAAACTCTTTTTGTAAATATAGAAGTATCAACACCATTGTTGATAACCATTTTGTTGTATTGTGACAAAAAAGATTTATTTAATTCAAGATTCAGCCAGAGTGAAGGTGTCACTATAGTTAAGTTCTTTAGTCCGCTAAAAGTCTTTTTCTTCATTATGAAATTCTTTTCGGAATGATCTGTTAAACTTTTGGGGTATGATTTGATCTCTGGGCAATCATGACATTTAGTGTTCCATTTATCACAGTTAGCAAATGTATAATAGGCACAATGACCAGTAAAAGACCAACAATCATGTAAAGTCCATATGATTTTTCCATCGAAATTCTTTTTTAAATATTTAAATAGCAAATTGAAGTTTAGATAATAACCATGAATATTATGCAAATGGATTACATCGGGTCTAATACTATCTATGTTTTTGATCATTTTTTTTGTTGAATGATGAGAGGATAATCCATGCATATCAAATAATCTAGATAAGATTACATGAATGATGAATGAAATATTGTTTCCAAATTTTTTCACATTGTCTTGTTTGCTTTTCTTTCCGCGTCCATAAAAAACATAACTTTCATACCCTTCTTGTTTCAAAAAATTATGGATATTAGCTGCAATTCTTCCAGTACTTCCTCTTCCAAATACAGAATTAATTTGAATAATTCGCATACTCACATTCCCCACACTTTAGCATTAATATAATCTATATAACTTACAATAATTCTCAGAATTTTATCTGAAACATTTGGTTTGCAGTAATCCTCAACATCTATTAAAAAATTATCATTTTGTGTTTCAAGCAATCTTAAACCATTTAGTACTCTTTCTTTTTTTAACCCAACCATCATAACTACCGCTTCTTCCATAGCTTCAGGTCTTTCATGTGCCTCTCTTATATTTAATGCCTTAAATTTTAGAATTGATGATTCTTCACTAATAGTCCCAGAATCACTTAACACTACTTTTGATTCAATTTGGAGTTTGTTATAATCAAAGAATCCAAGTGGTTTTAGATTTCTAATTAATGGATGAAAAACGATTTTCTTTGCATCAATCATCTTACGAGTACGTGGATGTGTAGAAAAAATTACTGGACATCGATATTCTTCAGCAATTGTATTTAATGTCTCAATTAAATGATAAAAATTATCAGAGTTTATATTTTCCTCCCTATGTGCTGATACTAAAAAATAATTTCCTTTTTCCAAACCTAGTCTTGATAAAATATCAGATTTGTCAATTTCATCCTTTTTATTCATTATAACTTCGTACATTGGGCTACCTGTTTTGATAATCCTATCTGCTGGAAACCCTTCTTTTAAAAGGTACTCCCGTGCAATGGAACTATATGTAAGGTTAATATCAGATATATGATCCACAATTTTTCTGTTTGTTTCTTCAGGAACCCTTTGATCAAAACATCTATTACCAGCTTCCATATGAAAAATAGGAATATGATAACGTTTTGCAGCTAATGCAGATAAACAACTATTGGTATCACCCAATATCAAAAATGCATCAGGTCTCATTTCTTGTAGAATTGAGTCAATCTTAATTAGTATATTTCCAATAGTCTCTATTGATGTACCTGTTGCTGCATTAAGGAAATAATCTGGTTTCTTCAAACTGAAATCTTTGAAGAAAACTTCGTTAAGTTCATAATCATAGTTTTGCCCAGTATGCACTAAAATATGTTCAATAATCGGTGAGTTATTCAGTTTTTGAATAACTGCAGAAAGTCTTATAATCTCAGGACGTGTACCGACAACAGTCATAACTTTAATTTTTTTCAAAATATCATACCTCCATATAAAAAGTATCAGGGTATTCAGGGTTAAATTTTTCGTTAACCCAAATAACAATTATCAAATCTTCACTACCAATATTTTCTATATTATGTGTATAACCTGGTGGGACATCAACCACTTGCAACTTATCACCACTGACACAATATTCAATAATGTCGCTTTCATCTACTTTACGAAAACGAATTATTCCTTTACCACTCACAACTAAGAATTTCTCATTCTTTGTGTTATGCCAATGATTTCCTTTAGTAATACTTGGCTTTGAAATGTTAATTGAAACTTGTCCTCTATCAGATGTTTTTATGAATTCTGTAAAAGATCCTCTAATATCAAAATTCATTTTTAAGTCATAAATAAACTTATCTCTTGGCAAATAACTCAAATAGGTAGAGTATAATTTTTTGATGAATTCATCTTCTGTGTTAGGTATAGAAAGGTTTTCACGACTTGACTTAAACTTATACAACAAATCAACGATTTCCTTTATACTAACACTATAAACTGGTTCTACATAACAGAAATAATCGTTCATGTTCTCTTTGCTGTTTAACGCACGCAATAACTCTTTGACAAGATCATCTATATAAATTAAATTCATAACAACATTTTGATCGTTAATTTGAATTGGTAAATTATTAGCAATATTATACGAGAAAGTGGCGATTACACTGTTGTAATTCGGTTTACACCATTTTCCAAAAACATTAGGAAAACGATATACTAAAACTTTTACGTCATTTTCTATACTATAGGCTATAAGCAAATCTTCCCCTGCTTTTTTACTTATCCCATAGGGATTATCTAGAGTTGCTTGAATTGATGAAGATAACGTAATTGGACATCTGTTTTGATTCTTTTTTAATAAGTCCAATAAAACAGAAGTAAAGCCAAAGTTGCCTTCGAGAAACTCTTTTTGTTCCTTAGGACGATTCACCCCAGCTAAATGAAATATATAATCACAGTCTTTAGTATATTTATCTAAATCTTGCAAAGAGGAATTCAGGTCATATTCGTAGATTTCTTTGTAACCTTGATTTTTAAGTTCAGCAATCAAATTTTTACCTATAAACCCTTTTGCTCCTGTAACGAGTATTTTCATGGTTTCACCTATTTGAACAAATCTAGTCTAAGTAGTAATTGTTTCATACCATCAAGATCCAATCTAGATGTATTGTGTGAGTGATATGAGTCGATTGAAACAATAGCACTACTGCCCTTATCAATAAACTTGTCATAGTTTAGATTTCTGTTATCTGCGGGAATCTTAAAAAAATCACCTAAATCTATTGATTTAATCATTTCTTCTTGAGTAACTAAAACCTCATAAAGTTTTTCTCCATGTCTAGTGCCAATGTATGCAGGTTGATTTTTACATTTTTTCAAATCTAGTATTGCCTTAGCAAGAACTTCAATTGTTGCTGCAGGTGCTTTTTGAACAAATAAGTCACCTTGCTGTCCATGTTCAAATGCATAAAGTACTAAGTCAACAGCATCTTCTAATGTCATCATAAATCTTGTCATTTCAGGATTAGTTATCGTAATAGGTTTTTCTGCATCTATTTGATCTAGAAATAGGGGTATGACTGATCCTCTTGATGCCATAACATTACCATACCTTGTTAAACATAAAATGGTGTTATTCTCAAGTAATTGTCTAGATCTCGCTATAACATTCTTTTCCATTAAAGCTTTGCTCATGCCCATGGCATTAATGGGATAAGCAGCTTTATCAGTTGATAGGAAGATAGCTTTTTTGACGCCATTTTTTATGCAAGCTGTTATCACATTATCACTACCAATAACGTTTGTTTTTACTGCTTCAATTGGATAAAATTCACAAGAAGGGACTTGTTTTAATGCAGCCGCATGAAACATATAGTCGACTCCGATAAATGCGCCTTCTATCGAGTTATAGTCCCTAACATCACCCAAATAGAATTTTAGTTTGTCGCTATTATAGTGCTTTCTCATATCTTCTTGCTTTTTTTCGTCTCGAGATAGTATACGAATTTCTTTTATATCAGAATCAAGAAAACGTTTAACTACTGCATTTCCAAATGATCCTGTACCACCAGTAATCAACAATACTTTATTTTCGAACATTTCTAGTCTCCTTTAATATTTTCTCAAGGTTAATCATGAATTTTTGTTTGTGAAAATGACTAACATAGTAATCATTTGAATTCACTGAAAGTATATTATAATTGTTTTCAACAGTAAATGTAAGGATTGCAGAACTCAGTTTAATATAATCCTCTGCTGGAACTACAATACCAGAATTGGAATCTTCAATTATAGTTTTTATTTCTCCATTTGCTGCCGCTATAATTGGTTTACCAGCAGCCATATATGACTGTACCTTACCAGGAAGTGTCATAGATATTTGTGAATCATTTTTCAGAGTGACTAACATTGCATCAGCGATTCCATAAAAATATGGCATCTCTTCAACTGGTTTTCTACCATACAAAATAACTTTTGATAGATTTAAAGTTTTAACTAATTTTTCTATTGTTGCAAACCTCGAACCAGTTCCTAAAATATGAAACACTATGTTTTTATATAACTTCAGTTCATTAGCAGCAAGAATAACAGTTTCCACAGATTGCATTTCTCCAATATTCCCTGCAAAGACAAAATTAAAAACATCATCAATTTTTTTAGATTTGCTCTGAATTCCAGAAAAAATCTCTTCAGCATATTGAGGTAAATAAACTATTTTTTTTGAACCTATTTGGAGAAATTTATCAACAAAGGATTTTGATGTAACTGCAATTAGGTCGCACTCGTTATATATCTTTCTAGATATTTTATCAAATAATCTATAAATAATTGAATTGCGCTTAATATTCCCTGAGACTAAACTTTCAGGCCATAAATCCAAACAATAGAGAACACTAGGAACATTATTCCGTTTTGAATAATTTAAACCCGGAATAGCTGAGATGACAGGAGAAAGTTGATTAATAAATACAATATCAAAGTTTGAAGGTAGTTTTCTGATATATCTTTTTGCATGAATAGGGAAACTAATATAGTTTAAAAATAAACTTATAGAATTCTTTCCTCTAGGATAAATCTTAGTTCTTAAAACGGTAACTTTATTTATAATTTCAGATTTAAACTCATTATTGTAACCTTTAAATAATATACCTTCTGGATAATTTGGTTGTGCTGTGATTACTGTAACATCATGTCCTCTTATTACTAATGATTCACAAATGTCAGTTATTCTAAACTGTTCTGGGAAATAATATTGCGATATAACAAGTATTTTCATTTTTCTAATTCCTTCACCTGTACTTCTTCATTTCTATTTTCTAAAACTCCGGTTCCACCCTCAACAACACCTTCTGATTTAACGATGCTGATTATAGTACCAAAGAATATCTTAATATCTATCCACAAACTAATATGCTTAACGTAATATCCATCTAGTTTTGCTTTTTCTGAAATTGGCAATTCATCTCTTCCATGTATTTGTGCATACCCTGTTAAACCAGGATATAACTTATGTACATCAAATTTATCTCTTTCTTCTATAAGATCGTATTGATTCCACAAAGCTGGTCTTGGACCAATAATTGACATATCACCTTTTATTATATTGATAATTTGAGGTAACTCATCCAGACTTGTTTTTCTTAAGAATTTACCGACTTTTGTAATCCACTTTTCAGGGTTTTCTAGCATATGTGTTGGAGTATCTTTAGGAGTGTCGATTCTCATGGTTCTAAATTTCAAGATATAAAAGTGTTTTTTATGTCTACCAATTCTTTTCTGTCTAAATAGTATTGGTCCTTTTGAGTCAAGTTTTATAAGGATTATTAATATAAGAAACAAAGGAGACAGGACTATTAAGCCAATAAATGATAATACAAAATCATAAAATCTTTTGAATAATAAATAGATCATGGTTTATCTATTCCTTCTTGTAATAACGTACATACCAATTTGTAAACTTCTGTAATCCATCTTTGATAGATGTTTTCGGTTTAAAACCAACTAATTCTTCTAATGCTTTTGTTGATGCGAACGTCTTATGTACATCACCAGGCTTAATCGGCTCAAATTCCTTTTTAAATTCAACTTTTTTGTGTAGTGTATTTGACAAACAGTCTTCTAAAGTACTTATAAAATACATGAGCTTTTCAGGACTATTATTTCCAATATTAAGTACTCTATGTTGAGGTTTTTGATTTAAAGGTGGTGTATATAATACCTTTATAATACCTTCAACTATATCATCAACATAAGTGAAGTCGCGATACATATCATTCTCAAAATCACCATTATTAAAAATCTTTATAGATTCACCTTTAAAGTATTTATCAGTAAAACTGAAATATGCCATATCAGGTCTTCCCATTGGTCCATACACAGTAAAGAATCTTAAACCTGTAGATGGAATCCCATAGAGATGACTATAAGTGTGTGCCATTAGCTCATTACTTTTCTTAGTTGCTGCATATAATGATACTGGATGGTCAACAAAGTCAGTTTCTTCAAATGGAACTTTATGATTTGATCCATATACTGAACTACTCGATGCGTATACTAAATGTTTTACTGGGTAGTTTCTGCATAACTCTAAAATATTATAAAATCCTATGATATTACTTTGAATATAAACATCTGGATTCTCAATGGAATATCTTACTCCAGCTTGAGCAGCAAGATTTATTACATAATCAATCTTTGTTGATTTAAATAGTCTTTCCATTGAACTTTTATCGGAAATATCTATTTGATGAAAAGAAAATCCTTTTTTGCCTTCAAGAAGTGAAAGTCTTGTGTATTTTAGATTAACATCATAATAATCATTTAGATTATCTACACCAATGACTGTCTTACCTTCTTGTAATAATCTATCCGATAGATAAAAACCAATAAAACCTGCAGCACCTGTTACTAAATATGTTTCTGACATAAATGCACCTAATCTCTATTAAATAGGTCTCTCGTATAGACCTTATCTTTAACTACTTCTAATTCCTTATAAAATCTATTTGATACTATAACATCAGATACCTTAATAAATTCATTAAAATCTCTTTCGACTCTCGATCCAAAGAAATCATCATCTTTAATCACAGGTTCAAATACTATGACTTGAATACCTTTAGCTTTAATGCGCTTCATTACACCCTGAATAGATGATTGTCTATAGTTATCAGAATTACTTTTCATGACTAAACGATAGATTCCAACTACTTTAGGTTTCTTCAAAAGAATCATATCAGCTATATGATCTTTTCTAGTTCTATTTGCATCAACAATAGATGTCATAATATTTTGTGGGACATCTTTATAGTTTGCTAATAGTTGTTTTGTATCTTTTGGCAAACAATATCCGCCATATCCGAATGATGGGTTGTTATAATGACTACCTATTCTTGGATCTAGTCCAACACCCTCAATAATTTCTTTTGAATCTAATCCTCTAATTTCTGCATAAGTGTCTAGTTCATTAAAGAATGCTACTCTTAATGCCAGATATGTATTAGAGAACAGTTTAATAGCTTCTGCTTCTGTTGATCCGGTATATAAAATTGGGACATCTTTTTTAATTGCACCTTCTAATAAAAGATGTGCAAATGTTTTAGCATCTTCAGTATGATCTCCTACAACAATACGTGAAGGATATAAATTATCATAAAGTGCTTTACCTTCTCTTAAAAACTCTGGAGAAAACATAATTTTTAAATTGGGATGTTTCTTTTGTTGTTCTAGGGTGTATCCTACAGGAATTGTTGATTTAATAATGATTACTGCTTTAGGATTATACTTTGATACATCATTGATGACACTATCAACAGTTGAAGTGTCAAAGTAGTTTAAGTTAGGATCATAATTTGTTGGAGTAGCAACTACAACAAATGATGCATTTTTATATGTTTCTTCCTTGTCTAACGTAGCTTTTAAATTAATATGTTTGTTTTTCAAGTAGTCTTCAAGTTCTACGTCAATGATAGGTGAAACTCTACTATTGACCATATCAACTTTTTCTTTAATCACGTCTAATGCAACAACTTCATGATGTTGAGCAAATAACACTGCATTGGATAAACCTACATATCCTGTTCCTATTACAGCAATTTTCATTATTAGATCCTCCGTTTAATCAAAAAATTGAATAATTTGTTTTTTTGGATAATCAATCTTAACTAAATTATTATGGATGGTTTCATGATGTTTATAGCTAGATATCATAATGCCATCATGATTGTATTTGCTTAATTCGTCTAGTGTGATGATAGGTATGTTTACAAGCTTATCACCCACTCTAACTTTGTTATCATCAATAACAGCTACTACTTCTAAAGGTATTTGATTATCATCATTCATCACTTGCAACATAATCTCAGCTACTTCACCGGCACCATAGAGTATTATCTTTTTAAATCCTTTATCAATGATTTGATTTAAGAAACTGATGATATTGTCCTTAGCTTGTATATAGATGTTGTTAGATGATTTTAGGTACCAGATATTGAGTAGTTTTCTTCTTTCGCTACCCTTCTTAGTGACAAAATACTCCACTGTTTTGGTAGAGTGTTTTTTTCTGTTTATCAGCTTACTTTTTTCATAGATATTAATATAATCGTTCACCATAGAAACAGCAATGCCAATAGCTTTGCTCATTTCTCTTTGAGTGATATTAGGATTTTTCTCAATCATGTCTAATATCATATACTCTTTGTATAAAACTGTTGGTTTAAAGAATTGATTGTCACTCAAGTTTATCCACCATCCATTGTTCGATTATTGAATAATTTTATTCTACATCATTTATTTATCAATTACAAGGTTAATTACGTAATTTGTTTGTAAAACGAACATTTATTTCTAACATATTTCAGAATTTCGAAAAAATAGGCTTCCGTTTTTTGTTTGCCCTCCAATACGGTACCCTAGCTCGTGAATCTTATTCTTATGGGGGGGGTAAAAAATAAAATCATAGAATTTTTCTATAGTGAAATATTCTATGATTTCTTCTGATGATGCTAATCTACATAAACTCTAAAAAAATTTAAAGCCAAAAAAAATATTGTCAACTTGTAAGTTTTAAGATTCTCTTATTTAGATTTATTGAAATTGTTTACCAGTTGAAGTTTCACTGTCCTCGATTTATATCTAATAATCCAGAAATTGATCGTCTTAGATTCCATAGAACTTTTAACATTCTATTCAAGACTATGCACAAACTAGCGTTCTTGCCGCAACCTCTTACACTCTCTATACATCTACTCACACTCACAATGATTAGTATTTATAACATTTTTTTACTATTGAGTTCTTCCATAATTTCTTTAACTGATCTATTATCTATTGGTCTCGTCGTAATCATCTGAAGGTTCTTTTTAATCGATGCTTCAAAGTATCGATATTTATCATCCACTTCAGTTATAAGCTTCTTATAGTACTTCGCTAAGTACCTGGTTGCTTCTTGAACAAGACGATAACCATACTCATCAATCAATTTCTCAAAGAGTTCATTAAACTTATGGATATCTACTGAATGACTACTGATATATTCTTCTTCTATGATTGCAATTGTCAAGTGATGTTTCTGTGGTGCTTTTTCTTCTATATCAACCATTCTTTGCTCCTTGCGCTGTTGTTTCTTTGTTAGCCTACACTCTTTATTCACTTTTGGTTTATCGTCATTTACAAGCTCTTTAACGATGGAGTCTATTAACCAATAAGGATAATTTTCTGCTTGCTTCCGTTTCTTTGCTGCTATCTCAAACATCACTTGAATCTCTATTGATGTGAAGACTTGTTCTTCAAAAAGCTTCTGATCAAAGAGATCAATTGAAACCATATAACTTATCATTTCTTGAAGCTTATCTTTTCCACTGATGAATTTAGCAGGAATATATTTTAATACGAGATATGCTGCAGTTGTTAAATCATAATTCACAAAATAACCTTTTGAATAGATATGAGAGAGTAGGACCATATAGGTCATGTAACCTAATGGTCCATACTTATGCACTAACTTTGAGATTCTTGGTTCAGTGAAGTGATCGACATCGACACTATAGAACTCGATGCCTTTAATCTTGGCTGGCATTTTAACCTACTCGCTTTTCTAAGACTTGAATATAGTTCTTGATCTGTTGCTCCGTGAATCTCCATTTGTTACCTAGCTTAATTCCTTTTAAATGACCTTCACTTAAATGCTTATATACCGTTCTTGGTCTAATTTTCAAAAAGTTTGCAATATCTTCTAACGTGTAAAATCTCATTGAACTATCTTCTAATATCATAAGTTGTTCTTCTCCTCTTTATTGGTTTCAAATAATTGATTGGTAATACGTTCTATGGTATCATCTTTAAGTCTATTTAAATGATGTGCATAGATTAATGTAGTTTCGATATTGGCATGCCTTAGAAGCTGTTGTGTCGCTTCTAAGGTGTTCCCGCTCTTCAGTGATAAGGTTGCACAGGTATGTCTTAAGGAATGCACTGAGATTCTTCTATTGCTACCAAGGCAGTCATCAATGAGTTTTTTCATCGAGTGTCTGACTGTATCGACTTTTATGGGTTCTAGATTAATTGAAAAGTTATGTGATACAAACAAATACTTATTATCATCAGCTCTCCAATATAGATAATCTTTAATTGCTTGATGAACAGGTTCTGATAACTTAACAAAGTTGTCTTTCCCATCTTTCCCTTTACCTTGAATATATAAGACTTTAAAATCATTGATCGTATCGATATCTGATATTTTAGCTCTAGCAATTTCAATCGTTCTAAGTCCTGTTGTTAGCATTAAGAGTAATATCGCATAGCTTCTAAAATCTGAAAGTGATATCACATCAGATACAACAGGTTTACTATAACTCATTAATATCTTCGCTTGTTCTAAACTTAAAGCTTCTTTACGGTACCTCTTTTCAATCTTTGCTCCTTTGATTCCTTCAGCAACATCCTTTTTATATATATCTTCATCGAATCCATAACCTAATCCGTTATGGATTCTGATCCATTTATAGAAGTTCTTAAGGACGACCATTTGCTTTTGAATCGTTGTTGCTTGTAATCCATCCTTCCACATCGAATCACGATACCCAATGATATCTGAACGTTTGGCATAACGGATATTATGTCTTTTTAAATAGTTAATATAACGGTCTATTAAAAGACCATAATCCTTAATGCTCTTATGCTTCAAATCCAGATTCTCTAAATAGGTATCTTTGATTTCTTCAAGTGGATGGTATTTAATCATTTAATCTAATCTTTCCCTTCTTTAATAAGTATTGGTATTCATATCTATAGAGATCTTCTAATGTAATGCCATAAGCTCTAGCTAGTCTTGCCATCATCATGAATGATGCTTGATCTCCTTGATGACCATTTTCAATATTTAGGATGTAGTTATAGCTCACTTCACTTAAACTTGCCATTTCTTCAAGACTTAAATCTCTGGATTCTCTTAAAGTCTTTAAATAGATTCTTTTCATGGTGTATATACCAAGCGCGCACGCGCCTTTATCAAATTTATCAATTTATCTTTTTTCTTTCCTTTCTCTATAACTATCCTTTAGTCATTTAATACAAACAATCGTTTATAAAATCTTGATTTCATGAAATGCAAAAAAATTGATTCTCATCAACTAGTTTTCAAGTATATAGGGCTTTTCTACGCCATCTCAAACCTATCGTTATCTATATCTAGACATAGACAAACACATTTTCGAACACGGTATTTAAGATGTCATTCATAGACAAGACCTTATTGTTTTGGTGAAGAACAAGGGCGGTAGAAGACATCTGTACTGTTTTTAAAATGGATAAGTAGGTAATAGGAATTGCCTTCACTCTACTAACTAGCCAATGATTTTGTTGGCCTACTCCAATTCTATCATTTAAGGTTATGTGACTTATTTTTACTTGAAATATCGTATAAAATGATAAATATTTAGAAAAGTAAGTTACAAAAATTACTGCATTTTCAGCCATTTTCACTATCAAATCTTGTTATTCGTTCAACTTGACACATACTTGACACTATGTTGATGATGTTTTATTTCCGAATAACAGTAAAATCCACGAAAACTCTAAAAATCATGGAATATATTGTAATAATTTATGCTTTGAGCATGATTGACAAATTGAAATGTATAAGAAATTCCCTTCGCATGATACAATACTCTCTGACTGACATAATAAGTAAAGGAACTTCACCATGCAAACCGATAAAAGATTTATTCCACTTGGAAAGAAATTAAGAGATCGTCTAAACCTATCTAGAGAAGACGTCATTGATGAATTATCAAAATATGGGACTCATATCAGTACCTATACATTAAGAAACTATGAAACAGGTACTCAAGATATGCCACTAACAATCATGCATCATCTATGCCATATTTATGATTGCACCATCAATCAATTTTTAGCAGAACGTAATCAACAAGATGATCGTTTTAAGAAGGCAGACTATGTAACCTACGATTTAACAAAGGATTACAAGCTTACAGTTAATAAGCATCAAGAAAAAGCATATGACATCAAATCCAGCATCAAAGATGATCAAGAGATCTACGCGCATGCTTTATTAGGTTATGATTGTCCAAACACCTTACTTCCTGAAGGATCAAGACTGATCTATCAAGCGAGTGATAAATATCAGATTAAACTAAAAAACACATATGATTACTATATCATTTCAAGAATAGAGACTATCAATGGTAAATCATATGAAAAAACATACGTAACCAAAGCCAAAGAAATCGAAGATTCAACAAGACCTAAACTTGTTCAATACTTCTTTGATGGTAAAGTTGAGCATATCTCGTCTACTGCATTTCTTAAAATGGTTGAAGGTTTAGTTGTTAAAATCATCATCGACACTAAAAAGTAATGAAAATGAATAAATACCCACAACTGTTGGTTGTAAGCAAATCGTAAATTCGTTATACTGATAGCGGTGAAGACAAGAAGGTGGACAAGACACTCTTAATTGAGGGGATTGTTCATTTTCTTTTTTTATTTAGCCCCTTAACCCTTAAAGAGTGCCACATTGACTTGCTAATACTTCTATTACTAGTTAACATGTGTACTAAGAAAAAATAACAGGACGTCTTCACCATGAAACAAACCGTTGAAATCATTCAACCCAAACAAAAGTATAAAGATATCTTCACCAATCAAGTGATTCGAAAGAAAAGAGTCGCAGCTTATGCCAGAGTCTCAACCGATGAGACAGACCAGTTAAACAGTTATCAAGCGCAAATTGAAGAGTTCACCAGAAGGATTAATACAAATCTAGAATGGGAATTTGCAGGCATGTTCTGTGATGAAGGCATCACAGGAACCAATATGCTCAAACGCCCTGGATTCATGAAAATGATTGATGCTGCTAAAGGTGGCCATATTGATTTAATCTTAACAAAGTCAATATCACGTTTCTCTCGTAATACAGTCGATATCCTAACCACCATTAAAGAACTCCGTTCAGTTGGTGTTGAAATCTTCTTCGAAAAAGAAAGCATCTCATCAGTTGATCCGAAGATTGACTTTGTATTAACCATTATGTCATCGATGGCTCAAGAGGAATCACGCTCCATATCAGAGAATACCAAATGGGGTATTCAAAAGAGATTCCAACAAGGCAAGCTCATCATGTGTACGAGAAATTTCTTAGGCTATGACATGAATGAACTTGGTGACTTAATCATTAATAAAGAACAAGCAGAAACCGTTAAATACATCTTTAAATGTTATATCAATGGTATGTCAACCTCAAAACTCACCAATCATCTAAAAGAGATGCAAATCAAGAATGGTAGAGGGGTTGTCAATTGGTTTCCAGATACCATAAAAGAGATTTTAATCAATGAAAAGTATGTAGGTGACCTTCTTCTACAAAAGACGGTTACCGTCGATTATTTAAGCCATGAGAGTAAAATCAATGATGGCTACGCAACCAAATATTATATCAAGAATGCACATGAAGCCATCATTGAACGTGAAGTCTATGACATCGTTCAAACGATGATGCATGCAAGACACTTAATTGTCTCTGTTGATTCCAAAGAACGATTTAAACACTTGGCTCAAAAACCGATGAAAGGTTTAGTGTATTGTAGTCAATGCAAACGTATGTTTAACTCTAAGATGCATAACTCTGGAACAACATTTAAAAAGAGTATGTTAAAGTGTCACACCTCAAGAAACAACCCAATGGCGTGTGATAACCATTCGATACATGAACCACTCCTAGAACGTGCAACCCTTCATGTCGTTGAGTCGATGACGAAAACAAAGGATATGCAAGATAGCATTTTATTCTATATGGAACAAACTCTTAAAAAGAATAATTCACATGAACAACTTCAGAACTTAAAACTAGATCGTGTTGATCTAGGAAATAAACTCAAAGCACATGTGAATAACCGAATACACAGTTCATTATCCGATAGTGACTATAAGAAAGAATATCAACGCTTAGAAATCGAGTATAACAGTATTACAAAGCACATTGAAGCATTGACTCAAGATATCACCAAAGAGCACTTAATGAGACGAAGATTCTACGCATTAAAGAGCTTTATCGATACCAACTACCAGGATACAAGCATCATCAAGAGCTTCTTTGGTATCGTCTTAATGATGGGTCAAAATCACGTGAGATACGTGATTGATGATACATTCATTACGATTGATGAATTGCATGAACAGATGGACATACTAAAAGAACTCCCTATCTTGATGAAGGGAACTTACTATGATTTAAATACAAGAGAAAATATATACTACGAGGTGGTTATTAGTGAAAGAAATTAAAGTTATTGAATCCAATAAAACAAAACAAGCAAGTAAAGGTAAAAAAAGGGTTGCTGCATATGCTAGAGTATCCACTAAACAAGAACTACAGGAATCATCTTTAGATATACAAATTGCTCATTATGTTAAGGAGATTATCTTCAATAAAGACTATGCATTTGCTGGGATCTATTATGATCATGGTAAATCAGGTACTTCGATGAAGAAGCGTGATGGTCTGCAAGCACTACTTAAAAAGATTGATGAAGGTAGAATAGATCTTGTTTTAGTGAAATCCTTATCCAGATTTGCTAGAAACACCATTGATGCACTAAATGTCATTCAAGACACCAGAAAAAAAGGTGTTGAGTTCTACTTTGAAAAAGAAAACATCTCAAGTTTAGATACAACCATTGATATGATATTGACGATGATGGCTGGTATGGCTGAAGCAGAATCACAATCGATGTCACAAAACATCTCATGGGGTCATCAAAAAAGAGCCGAGAAAGGTGTAGTTCCCCTTAGACCAGTCTTTGGTTATGACATTACCAAAGATAGACAAATAGTAATCAACTCATTAGAAACTGAAGTTATCCAAGTTATCTTTGCTATGACCATGAAAGAGTATCCAATGAAAAGGATTGTTGAATACGTTAAAAGTCTAGATGTGAAGACTAAACAAGGTAGACCAATCAATAAATATACTCAAATCAAAAACATACTTACAGATATTAGATATACCGGACAAATCATACGTGGAAAGACTTATACAAAAATAGAAGGTTTAGAAAAGACTAGAGCCATCAATGATGGTGATAGACCACTTTACGTGATTAAGAATCATCACCCTGAAATCATTGATTTAGCTACGTTCGATATAGTTCAAGAAATATTAAGTCAATCTAAGCAGACTTATATCAAAAGACCCTATAGAACCATAGACTTAAAAAACTTCATCTTCTCGCTAAATCATGAAGCATATCTTCATCGTAAACAGATCGATGTCGATAATAGAGACTACGATTTACTTGAGAATGAATACCAACGAAAAAGCGATTCTCCAAGGCTTTATATGAAGACTGCTAAACACGTTCTTAAAAGAGCAATGAACTCGTTAGGACGCAATTTTAGCGACCTGGAAGCCAAGTACGACAAGCAAGTGAAACTACTTCTAAAGAAATATGATCTCGAACTAGAACTAATCACATTGGCGAACCTGGTAGCTGGTTATAAGCAAGAGTATTACAAGATTAAAGATAAGAAGAGTCTGGATTCTTCTGATACTGCATTGATGTTTCAACTTGAAGATGTAATTACAAAATTCAGTGTTGAGTATGTACAATTAGAAGATAAGTATTTTGAGAACAGGGAAATGTATAAATACCCTGAGGTGATAAAAAAGTTGATTTGTTCTTATGATTATCCAATCCAAGAGATTGATCCAAATATGGTTAAAAGCATATTTAGCAATCTAGTGATAGTAGATCCAGAAAACTATGTGTTCATCATTGATACTACTAATAAAAAGTTAACGCTGGAGGATATGAAAAAAGCAGCGACTATGAAGCCGTTGCTTGAAGGCAAATGTGTCTCTAAAGGAAAGAACTCAGATATGATAGCTTGGAAAATATCATTAATCTAATATGTAGCAACTTGCTATTGTTAATAGAAGGTTATTATACTCAAACTATCTTCATCAATTGAGTATTTTAGTGCACAGGTGAATTTATCACATTTTGTTTGAGATATGAAATCAAAAATAACATCAAACTTAACAATATGATACTCATTGATAAGTGATAAATCTATATTATATACAACACTATTCTTGATCTTATCAAATATAAGCTCTTCAATCTTGTCTACATCTTCTTCTGCTAGTCCTAGTCTAGTCATTGTTTTTTTACTGTTTTCAACATATGTCAATTTATCTTGAGTGACTTTTAATGGTTTATCGACCAAGTCATTACTTTTAGTGATAACGTTACTCATTAGATGTTGATATTCACTTTCTTCCCAAACTATAACGTCAGAAGATATCATATATTTAAGAAATATATCAAAATAATCGCCACGAATACTCAAAACTTTATATCCCATACTTTCAAGCATATCCGATGATATGCATCTATCACTTATCTCGTCAATATCAGGTTCATGACCTGTTATTGCAAGCCCATCGTGTAATACATATCGTGTACCAATTGTGCGTCTCAAGTACGTTTTCAATAAACTAGAGTAAGTCATATCAGCATACCCTATAATTGATTCTATTTTTGATAAATTTGACGTAATAGCATAAACATCTTCCTCCGACAAGTTGTTAATGTAAATGCAATAAAGCCCATTTACAATATATTTCCTTTTTTCATTGTCTATTTTCATATAATCAAATAGAATGTTTAGCACTTTGACAGGTGCTTTACCATGAGTTAAGTCTAAGTAATCACCGGTTAATATGTTGTGGGGTTTCTTTCTATCAAGGTGTGGCAGTATTTTTGATAAGGCTGTATCTCCATAGTTGAAAGTTTTTAAAAGTGAAATATCAAATACAAATAGATATTCTTTTTTATCTTTGTTTGGAACTAGTGAATATTTAAGTTTCTCGTAATCAAATGCTTTATTAATGTGATTCAAAAAATCGTTGAAAAATTCAATAATACTAAATGACATAATTTCTGGCGACAAACTAGCATAGTTTTTCAGTGCTGTAAACATAACATTATCCCTTGATTCTATTGTGTGTATTTTCATATGTTAAGTTCACTATTCTGTAGCAACAATTTAGATTTTAGACTGCTGCTAGCCAATTTTTTCATAAGAATATTGATTTTTAACATATACGTGTAAGTATGATCCTACTGAACTTGATGATAATAGATCCTCATAAACATACTTTGGGACATTGGAATATGCATATTTTGAACCATCTAAAAACTGTACAAACAATGTTGAAGTGTGATCATCATAACCTATAGAATCTACATTTGATGAAGATACATGTACCATAATAACATCACTCATTTTTCGGTGCTCCTTTCGAATTTCTTAGTATAGAAAGCATTTCAGAATATTTAGAAAGATCAGGCTTTTGACTTTTCCATTTTTGAGAGATAACTGGGTCGCTTGAAAAACCTTCATTTTTTAAATAATACTTCACTTTACAAGGTATCTTTACAGACTCTCCCATTATTATTGCTTCACCAGTTCTTAAAGTTGATAAAGTTTTCGTTATTGATTCCATATCCGAGTCAATAGCTCCGTTAATAAATGCTTTATCTTTTGGATTGTTTAATCTTAAACACATCATTGTTCCCATCTGACTGATTATAGTGTCCCCTATTTCACTTGGACGTTGAGTTATCATCATTAATCCAGCACCATATTTTCTTCCTTCTTTTGAAATGCGTTCAATAACATTTCTTGCGACATTTTGTCTAGATTTTGTATCTCCAAAATACGAGTGTGCTTCTTCAAGTACAATCAACATAGGAAAGTCTTTTCCGTTTACAGGACTTTCTAGTAAAGTTAAGGAATTATATACTATGTTCAAAATAGTTCCGACTATAATATGATGTGTGTATGAAGGGATATTTGATAAATCGATAATTGTTATTTTTTTGTCATGACCGAACCAACTAAATAACAAAGAGTCTAAATCTGATTTTACAACACCCTCATCATTAGGAGTATAGTCGCCTGGATGAAACATGAAATTGTAACGAGGATCAAGTAGTTTAGCTCTAATACTATCTAAAAATGATTGAATTCCTTTTTTTAGATTATTATCAATGAATGGAGCGGATGAACCAAATCCAGGCGGTTTGAATTTTGCTGAGATGAATTTATCGGGATTTCCTTCTTTCACTAATGCTTCATCATCAGTTCCTCTATTATTTAATGTTCTTCTTTCATTTCGATCAAGTTCATACCAAAGGTTTTTTAAGCTAAACGGATATGGTGTATCAATAGTAAATTGTCCTGGGTTGTCACCTGTTTTCTTAGCTGAGTTAACTTTCCTTTCGAGAACCAATTCTGCGATCATTGATAATTGATTTTCATTCAAATTGTTGTAAAACAAGTCTAAGAGAGAGTAAAAATCTATTGCCCAAAATGGTACAAATAAGTCGTCAATATTTGGATCTCTCATTTCAGTTGATGATCTGATTTTGAAAACCTTCGAGTCATCTTTCACTACTTTTGAATATTCACCGTGAGGGTCAATTACAAATATTCTAGATGCTTCAAGTTCCTTTTTAGATGATATTTCTTTTAAAATAACTGTTACTGCATTGGATTTACCTGTACCAGTTGCTCCAATTACAATAGAGTGTCTTGATATCAACTTGTTCATATCGACCATTACTTGAATTGAGTCATTACTGCTTAAATGACCTATTCTTAATGGATAAACATTCCTATCAAGTAGATGTATGATTTCTAACTCATCATTCGTAAGCAGAAAAACTTCATCTTTTGTTAATGGAAACTGAGTAATTCCTTTTTCAAAATGGTTTCCAGAAATTTCACCTAAAAGCAATACTTCAGCATGTCTATAGTTTGAATATTCCTTCTCAACTTCATCCTTGATTCTCTCATTCAGATTAATTGATGTGATAATTCCTATTAAACTAACATATCCTATCGAAATTTTGACCAAACTTCCAATTTGTCCGATTTTCACGATTGAATCTCCATAGACTACTATGTCTGATGCAACATTGTTATCCAAAATCACATCGATTTGATTACCTTTTACTGATAGAACATAGCCAATACTGTATTTATTCATCTTTACTTATCTCCAATCGCATGGACTCGAGATATCGGAATAACTGAGGTGAATCAACAATTTTCAATATTGCTTTAATTTTTTGTTTTTCTTCGTCTACTTCTTTTTCGTTTTTACTTTGCACAAATATGGATTCGAAGAGATATTCTGTTAAGTCGAGATTATCCTTACTAATATTATCGTATTCATACTCTCCATACTGACCATCGATGTATGCAGATTTGTTACCCAACAACCAAAATCTATTGTTTTCAATACACATTTTTTTTAAACTATTACTATTTTCAAGCAGGGATTCACCTGATGGTAACTTGTCATATAAAAGACCAACGACTAATGAATTGGTGTTCGTCTTCAATGCATCTAGAATTATTTCATTAATATGTTGATCTTGAAAAGAGTATCCAGATGTAATTAAGACACAATCGTCGGATTTAATAAAATAGGACAGCCTATCTAATAGACAAGTATATGGTTCTTTTCTGGAATCTTTGTACTTTAAAATTGAAGGAAGAATCATTAAACTTTTAGTTTTCATCGAGCGGATTATACCATTGTGCGATTCCGACCATCCTAATGATCCATGTATTTTCCACAGTTTAACATTCTCGTCTTTGCTTATTTTACTTATGTAAGTTGAATCAAAAAATGGGTGTAAAGAACCGAAAAAACCATCAACGAATTTAACTTTTGAATTTTCTAAAGCCATTTCAATAAGCATATCGTAATTAGTTGTGAAAATTTCGATGCCAAAGTCACGCTTCGTATTCTTTAGCCAATTTGCAAACTTTACGTGAGGTAGAAAATGATCTAGTTGTTTTTCGTGAATATCTAAATGTTTTACAAGGATATCTTTTATTTGATCTACAATAGAATCTCTTAATGCTATAAGTTGCTGTTTATTCAAATTATCAATGGTACCTTTACCAATAACTTCAATGCGCATATTTATATTAGTTAGTAGGGACTCAATATTGAACACATCACCATCATTTTCTTTTATAGACTTTATTGTATTCGCATAATCTTCTTTTATCTCATCCACAATTCTTTGAGTAATCTCCTTGATCCCTGGAATACTATATAATTTGAGATCATCACCTAAATTAATAGAACTCCCCGCACCAAATAGAAAACCTAATTTCTTTTTATTTGATGACAAAATAGAGTTTAAATTATTCGATACTTTTAGCACACTGTGTGACATTTTATCCCTCTTTTCACTGATTGATTTTTAATTACATAAATCGAGTAAATAATATTCATTATAGTTATGGTTGCAAATTGATTTGTATTCTTTTAATATTGAGATTATTTCAGTCCTAGCGAAGTAATCCTTTATCCAAGTGTAGCTATTGTCAAATCGCTTACCGTTAAGTTTCACTCTTTGTTTTGCAAACACTTTTGCTTTAGTATTGCTTTTACATTTTTGATATTCCTCGTACAAGGATTCAGCAATTATAATAAGGATTTCAAATTCTGGTTTTGTACAATATTTTTCTTCTGAGTGTATTTTCTCTCTAATATCCTTTGGAATTTTCAGTTTATCCGTTATCTTGTCGCCAATTCTAATGATTTTTACTTGCTCATCCTTATCAAGTTGTCTGATCATGGCAAGCAGGTATGAATCTAACTGACGTTTTTGATGAGGTCTTAAATCCAACATATCATCTACATTTATTTTGAATAGTCCCTTATCTATTAATAATTCAATAAATGCTTTTTCACTATTACCCTCTAACAGTATCAGATATTTCATTAATCAATTCTTTCTTTAACTCCATTAAACGATCATAATTGATAAGGGTTTGGAAAGTATTGTTATTAAATTGATTACTCTTGCTTAAGTCGATGCGATCTTTAAAATCTTTATATAAATTGCATGCTGTAATGTGATCGTTCTTTCTCATTACAAAGATGTTATCTCTTCTTCTAAAAATATCTAGTATCTCCACATAGTGTGTACTAAAAATGAGATTTGCGTTCTTAACATTAATCCGCTTATCATTAAAAATCATAATGATGTTTTCGACGAGATTTTTATGGAAGCTGTTTTCGATTTCATCAATAATGAGAGTTCCACCCATTTTGAGAATTGCGATGGTTAATCCAAACATAATCAATCCTTTTTTAGTACCGTCTGAAAGAAGCATGTCGACTTCCTTCTCACTGTAAGTTTTTGCTCCAATACCATTCAAGTCCAGAACGAATAATTTCTTATCTAGATCGTATTCGAATTTTTTGATCCCCTCATCAAATAAATTAGTAATTTTCAACATTAACTCAGTTGAAACTTCTACAAGATTAAAAATATCAAATATACTTTCAATGCGATAATTATGGATCCAATTATTTGTATTAATAACTAGTGTTCTCTTAATTGTAAGTTTGTAAAGGATAGATGTGTCTGAAACGTTACTGGTGTAAGTGTTGTTTTCATCAAAATCTAGATCGAGGATTCGCTTGCTGTAACTCTTTGAATATTTTTTTGAGTATAGCTTTTCATTAGAAAACTTACAGTAACTTGTTTCGTTTAGTAATGTTGCTTCTGGAATGCTGATATTGCTTTCGTATTTATATACCGTTTCAAGTAAATAGAAAAAGACTGTTAACTTTATTGTTTTAGATCTGAAATCTAATTTATCGTATTTGATTCGTCCACTCAAAAGCAACTCATTTACAAATTCTATCATCGATAAAACAGATGATTTTCCACTGGCGTTCTTACCTGTAAAAACTATGGTGGTTGGTATATATAAACCTTCATCTAGTTCAATGACTTCATCGTCCTTATCTGAATTATTCACACGAGCTTTATTTAAAAAGTTTATTTCGAAATTGTTTTCTAGCAACTTGTATCCCGAAATAATTATTTTAAGTATTTTCATTTTAGATTCCTCCTAGTATTTTCATTATATACCCAAATTGGCATTTTGTAAACATTCACACGTTTATTTCGTTTGAAAATATATTATTTATGCTTTTTTAATGTTTTTTGGAATCGTTTAGTTGAAAAAAACAATCCAGCTTAAACCTAAGTTGACTTTTATATTGTATTAGTCTATCTCCGTAGCAGCATACTTAAACTATTCGGATATTTATTTTGTATTCAGCCACTTAATTATTTCTCTTAATGAGTTTGAACCAATGACTGATGTTATGAAGTCGTTCGATCTGTCAAATACTGTGTAACGAAATTCATTTGCTCGGTTTTCTATTTGAATAACGAACAATGATTCGTCTGTTTCGATATCAGTAATTCTGAAATCATCATAGAGTGGTCCGTTAAGAGGACAGTTGTTCTTAAACCATACATAACTACTCTCAAGATCTACTTTACCACCTGGTTTAATCTGTTTAATAATATTACCCATTCTTCTTGTTTTATTCACTAAACTACTATCTTTGCAAAACCAATCATACCAACCAGCTTCAATTTGAGTTTGAACATCGCTAGATGCGTATTTACCGTCATTGAATCGTTCAACCCATTCTCTTATGCTTATTTCCTTTCTCATGCTTAAATCACCTTCCTTTGTGTATATCTTTGGTATGTATATATATCACTTAAATGACGCTATTAATCAAGTAAAATCCTTCATTCTCGTGAACTCATTCTTTTATCGGAAATAACTTGTAATGAATATGTAGTGAGTTAACACACAATTTATAAAATCTCATTTTTTTGAAAACCTCATATTAGCTTCATGGTGCTGTGAAGTCAATAATCTATTATGTAAAATAAAACACTAAATGGACAAAACAGTTCAAAATGATAAAAAAAGATAGGATTTTGTCCTATCGGTGTCAATTCTTCAATTTAGGGTGTAACAGATGTTAACTCACTGTATTCACATGCAAAATCATCGACAGTTCTAGTTTAGAGGTGGCGGTGATGAGATCCTTCTTTTTGGCTCGTCTGATCTCGACACTTCTCATCCCAGAGATCAGCATCAAATAGATGATGGCATAATCCCGGTAATGCCAGATATAGCGTCTATTTTCCTTTAAGGATGCAATCAAGTGTTTGGCTTGTTCAAGACTTAGTGTCTCTCGAAAGTGGTGTGTGATCCGTTCGTTTTTGATAGGTTCACTGATATCATCACTATACTCATGAGGTAAGTCTAATCTACGCTCATTCCTTTTTAGATACTGATAAAATCCCTTAATGGCGCTGATTTGGTTATAAATCCATCGAGAGGAATAGTTTCTTCTTCTTAACCCCTCGACATAATTCTCTAAATCACGTGTGGTAGCAAACGTGATTTCGTGTTCTTTTAGGTATGTGATGTATTGTTTCAAAATGATCAGATAGAGATCATAGGATTCTTTCGTGATATCTTTATCTTCTAGATAGACAAGAAGTACGGATTCAAGCGGGTGTTTGATCATACGTATGCATCTCCAAAAACAAAAAAGTTCTCTAACCTATATTAAGTGGATAAGGAACTTTTTACTTGAATTTAATGACTTGTGATAACACATCTCAACATCTCAAAGCATAACCCAATCTGTGGATCCAATGTATCGTGGCGATTAAATCGAGTAAAATTAAGTATATTGTTTGATTAAATAACTATAATATATTCTGTAGTGCATGTATATATGGTGTCACGTGAAGAGTTAGAATAACGCTTAAGAAAGTAATATATTATCAGCAATAGTAAAAACCTATTCATTAAAAAAAGTAGAATCTTTCTTTGATATACCCATATATCTCAATAGTTATGAAGTTTTTTACTGAATTACGATTCAGTGAATCACGATTCACTATGACGAGGATAATTCATCAAGATATGAGTTAAATCCTATGTTTTTCTTCATTATATGTACGTCACATGAACTGAAATTAACACGTATTTTTTTTATTTTATTTCAATTAGATTGACGAAATGAAATTAAAATGATAATATGAAGATGTAATTTCAATTGGAGGTCAAACGATGAGTCGTTCAGGTGTATTTATTAACAATTTAGCTGGGAGTCTTTCCTATCAGTCTTTTAGACCAAGTGATCTACCACCTATTCCAGAAATAGTCATTGATGATGTACTCGACAAAAAAATCAAAGAAGCTTATCATTTGCTGGGTAAACTGGATGGTATATCAAAATTAATTCCAAATAAGGATCTCTTTATATCGATGTATGTTAGAAAAGAGGCACTTCTATCGAGTCAAATTGAAGGTACACAAGCAACGCTAGATGATATTTTCGATCCTCACTTAGAGCAGAACATGAATGTAGATGTTGAAGAAGTCATCCAATACCTAAAAGCACTTTATTATGCCAACGTATTATTGAATAATCTTCCAATTTCTATTCGTTTTATTAAAGAGATTCATCATGTACTACTCACATCATCGAGAGGTAAGGATAAAGAACCAGGAGAACTCAGAAGAACTCAAAATTGGATTGGACCACAGGGTAGTTCACTAAAAAATGCAAGATTCATACCGCCTAATCTAAGTGATATGCAGAATTCACTTGCCAATTTAGAATCTTATATACATGAAAATGATTCATTAGATCCTCTCATCAAAATAGCTCTGATCCACTATCAGTTTGAAACTATTCACCCTTTTTTAGATGGAAATGGTCGTATCGGAAGACTTTTGATATCGGTGTTATTAAAACATTATGGTTTACTTGAAGAAGACACTTTATATCTGTCATATTATTTAAAAAGAAATCGAATCGATTATTATGACAGATTAATGGATGTCAGATTGAAAGGACATTATGAAGCATGGATATCATTTTTTATCGAAGGTGTGATTGAATCATCGAAACATGCGTTAAAAACAATTGAATCTTTATTAAATTTAAGAAAAGAACATTTAGAAATTCTTAGTCAGCTTCAAGGAAAAACAAAACAAACTGCATTACTTCTATTCACATATTTAGAATCACATCCAATCATTGATATCAAGCAAGCAAGTATCGGTATCGGAAGAGCATTTAATACAGTATCTACTGCAATAACTACTTTCGTTAATCTCGGTATTTTAAAACAAGTAGATGGTAATAAGAGATATCGTATCTTTTCATATGAGCCTTATTTGAATATTTTAAGAGATGGCACAAATTAATCATCAAAGGTATGAGGATGAATCTTCATACCTTTATAACCTAAAAATGTCTTGTTATGAATATATGGGTATTTCACATCACACGTTTAATAATCAAATCTTAGTGTTTTTGGTTTATTCAAAGTATCTCTGAGGTGCCACCAAGTGTATTTTCTTTTGGACAAAATAAGTATTCAAATGAAATTTCAAAAAAAAGCAATCAATAATTAAATAAAATACGGCATTTAATTAATAACGCCGAATATAATCAAAATATAAAGTGATCATTAGTAATTGAATGTGCCATTGTGTATAATACACTTTATTGTTTATCGATTTCTGGATGAAAAATTTATAAATAATGAAAAAAAGACGACTATCTAGTCGCCATTTCGTTTATATGTTGTGATGATGGTTGCTACAAATTCTTTTACTTGATCATTTTTAAGTTTTTCAAGGGTATCAATGATTTGATCAAACTCAAGTTCTTTCGCTTCCACTTCTCTTTGTTTCTCAACAAAGATCTTATCATTTTCTGTTTTGCAGTGATCGCCATGTAGATGATCCACTAACAATTCTTCATAGAGTTTTTCACCAGGTCTGAGCCCTGTAAATTCAATATTAATCTCTTGATAAGGCTTAAAGCCAGCTAAACTGATCATCTTTTCAGCGAGATCTTTAATCTTCACCGGTTCACCCATATCAAGAATAAAGACTTCTCCACCATTGGCATAGACTCCGCATTGAAGAATGAGTCCTACGGCTTCTGGGATGGTCATAAAGTATCTTGTGATATCGGGATGGGTCACTGTGACAGGACCGCCATCTTCAATCTGTTTCTTAAATAAGGGAATCACACTTCCATTGGAACCTAACACATTACCAAATCTTACTGCAGAAAACTTCGTGACTTTAGCATGGGATTGTTGTTCCTGGATGATGAGTTCGGCATAACGTTTGGTTGCTCCCATGACATTGGTCGATCTTACCGCTTTATCACTGGAGACTAAGACGAATTTCTTGACGTTAAATTCATTGGAAAGGCTAGATGCATTATGGGTTCCAATAACGTTGGTTCTGACCGCTTCAACCGCACTATCTTCCATCAAGGGAACATGTTTATAAGCAGCTGCGTGGAACACGATGGTGGGTTTAATGAGTTCAAAGATGCTCTTTAATCTTTCTCTGTTATAGACACTACCGATATAGACAGATAGGTTTAATTTTCTTCCTGCTTTATGGAACTTTCTTAGGAGTTCTTGTTGAATCTCATAGGCGTTATTCTCATAAATATCAAAGATGACAAGATGTTTGGGTTCGAGTTCTGCAATCTGTCGGCATAACTCACTACCAATCGATCCACCACCACCGGTGACGAGTACCACTTCATCTTTGATAAATCCCTTAATGGAGTCATCATTTAATGAAATTTCATCACGGTTGAGTAAATCTTCAATCTTCACATCGACAATCGTTGGCTTGGTTTCATCGCCAATTTCACTGACCGATAAAAGACGTTTCATACGACAGTTCTTTTCAGCAACTAGATTCGCTAACTCACTGAGTTTATCTTTTGGATAATTGCTGATGGCGATAATCACTTCTTCAACCCTGTAGGTATCGATGTAAAACTTGATGGCTGAGATTGGACCGACAATCTTAATCCCCATCAAGCGTTTCCCAATCTTTTCAACGTCATCATCGACAAATGCGACAGGAATATTGTTTAAGTCTTTATTTCGAATAATTTCCTTTACGACGATTTCTCCTGCAGAACCTGCACCAATAATGATGGTTCGACGACCAAGGGCTTGTTTCCATTCAAGGTTTGTCTTTAAATATTGAACAAAACGGTTGATGATTCTTGGGATCGTGATCAGAACAACTTCGGTAATGGTAATGAAGATGTAAGCCGATTTATACATGAACATAAGGTCAGTTACAGCAATAAAAATCACGATGGCAACGTTGCTTGCGATCGTGACAACAGCAATCTTGATAACATCTTCAAAGCCCACATGATTGATGAGCATTTTATATAAACCTGAAAAGTAATAGACTAAAAGTTTAAAGACAATAATACTAGGGATAGCGAACCATAGCTGTTCTGTTTCTACAGGGA